>CAZXTB010000098.1:0-5778 GCA_964643535.1 uncultured Erysipelotrichaceae bacterium
ATTGATTTCAGCGATAGTAGGACAAGATGAGATCATGAAGAAGTCTCCTCCACCATTGGATCGATAATTATTGATGACAAGACTAAACACATCCTCATCGAGAATGTCTCTGTCTTTAAAGGTTAAATGAATGACTCTTTGACCTATAGGATTAGAAATCTTAAGTGTATAGTCGATCCCATCTACCATATCATAGTTGAAGTGTTGAGACTTTGGAGCATCATAACTAGGATTGACTTTAATATCCCCATCACTGACCACAAAATATTCTGCACACTTCTCAAGATAGGCTTTTAAGCCAGCTCCGGTAATTTCTTTAACCACCAAAGTATTGGGATAAACATAGGTACTGATCAAGTCGCGTGTGGTCACTGTTGGATTAAACCCCGTAGGTTCATTGAATAGGGATACCCCTGATAGTTGTGCTCCTGATGCGTCCATTTGTATCGTGTTGATTAAGGATACTAAGGGGTGCTTATGAAGTCTTGCCTTAAAAGGATCCTTGATGAGATAATCGTGGCCTTTTAAAGTGCCAACACTTTGATCTAACCAGATTTGAGTTTTATCTTCCCAAGCTTGAATGAGATCAAGAAGTTCCTTGTCTTGGGGATAAGATTCCATTTTAACGAGTTTGGCTTGAATTGATTTCTGGTCATCTTCTAAACAGAATTCAACCCATGCAAATTCTTTAGCGTTATAAGCACATTGAGTAAGGGTTGTCTTGTTGATCTTGGTGATGATTGAGCGATGTTGATGACCACTTATTAAGAGATCGACACCTTCTAGATGAGCTAGAGCATACCCAACATTTTCACCTGTTAAGACTTCAGTAGGCAAGCCACTTTCAAGATCTCTTTCAAATCCCCCATGATACATGACAATCAGAAAATCGACTTTGGGTCTTAAGATCTTGATTTCATACTTTACGGTTTCTAGTGGATCCTCAAAAGTCATGCCTTCTATATTTTCAGCTCTTTCCCAGTGGGGGATATAGTCAGTACAAGCCCCAATGATGCCTATGCGTAGACCTTGAGAGGAAGTATAGAGTTGAGACTGTCCTAAGGGAATTCCATTATGTTTAATGTTTGAACTTACACAAGGCGCCTTAAGGGTGTCTAGAAATGAGTTTAAGATGGCTTGGCCATAGTTGAAATCATGATTCCCTATATTAAAATAATTAACGCCCAATAGATTAAAAGCTTGAGCCATAAGATGAGGTGATCTTGTTTGTTTTTGAAAGTAGGTCATCAAGGCAGAACCTTGAAGAAGATCTCCGTTGTCTAATACTAAAATCTCTCCCTTTGAGCGAGCTTCTTTGAGCGCTGTAGCATAACGGGCTAAGCCTTGAGCTTTATCCGAAAAATCAGCATAGGAACGTGTTTGAAGCGTTCCATGAACGTCTGTTGTTATGTAAAGATTGAGATTTTTTTTCATTGATTTTATTATAACAAATTAACTATAAGTTATTTGTGAATTGATTGTAAGTGATGCTAGTGTGGTGTAAAATTAGATTGTAAATATTCCATTTACGAGGAGGAACTTATGAAATTATTGAAGGGACTTTCCGCTATTTTGCTGGTGTTGATCAGCTTGACTGCCTGTGCACCTGCAGAATCCAAAGAAATTGACAAATTGGTTGTCATTTTCGTGCCTAGTAAGGATGCCACAACGATTTTGACCGCTGTTGAACCGTTGAAACAACTGATCATCGATCAGATGGCTGACCTAGGTTATACCATCAACGAAGTTGAAATTACCGTATCCGCAGATTATAACGCAGCTGGAGAAGCCTTGACCGCTGGAACAGCTCACCTTGCCTTTATTCCTGCCAATACTTATATCGCCTTCCATGAAGACGGTGCTGAACTATTACTGGCTGCTACCCGTGATGGTTTGAACAAAGATTCAGAGAATGCTAAGGATTGGAATGATGGATTAGCAACTTTGCCTACAACTGAACAAGTTACCTATTATCGTTCTATCGGACTAGTAGGTCCTTCAGAAAAAGGCCAAGCATTGTTGGCTAAGGTTAACGCAGGAACAGCTTTGACTTGGGAAGATGTCAGCACAGCTACTTGGTGCCATTCTTCAACAACTTCCGCTTCCGGTTATATCTATCCTTCCGTTTGGTTGAAAGAAAACTTTGATAAGACCATTGCTGATTTAACTTTACATTATCCTTCAGTAGGTGGATACAGTGGCGCTGCTGCCGACTTGGCTTCAGGCGTTTGTGATATCGCTCCTGGTTATGCTGATTTCCGTAGAGACAATGAAGCTAAATGGGTTCTTCCTATTGCTGATGGTGGCTTTGGTCGTACCTCAACGATTTGGGAAGAAACTGGCGTCATCTTTGTAACACCTGGTGTTATGAATGATACGATCTCTTATTCTGCAAACAATAAAGAATTGACCACAAAGGTTATTGCTGCTTTACGTACTTCATTCATTGAATTGGCAAAGACCGAAGCTGGTAAAACTGCCATTGCGATCTATAGCCATAAAGGTTATACCGCAGACATTACCGATGCCGATTACGATGCAGCTCGCGCTGCAGCTGCGATTGTTGCTGGTAACTAATTCATTTTAAGTTAAAGAGAACGAGGATTTTTCCTCGTTCTCTTTTTTAATCTAAAGGAGAAGACCCATGATTGAATTTAAAAATGTCGTAAAAACATATCCAGGTAATGTAAAGGCCCTACAAGGAGTGACCTGTCAGATCAAACAAGGTGAATTTGTTGCGATCATAGGTTTATCTGGTGCAGGTAAAAGTACCTTTATCCGTTGTATCAATCAGATGCACACCATTACTTCGGGTGAGATCATCGTCAATGATGAAAATGTTACGACATTAAAAGGAAATGACTTACGTCATTTCAGAAGAAAAATCGGAATGGTCTTTCAATCGTTTAACTTGGTTAAAAGAACGACTGTGATTAAAAATGTCTTGACAGCAAGAGTTGCAGATATGTCTTTATGGAAAAGTCTTTTGGGTCTATATACAAAAGAAGATAAAATATTGGCACTTACTGCGCTTGATAATGTTGGGATTTTAGACAAGGCCTATTTAAGAGCGGATACTTTATCTGGGGGTCAAGCCCAACGCGTGGCTTTGGCTAGATGTTTAGCCCAGAAGCCGGACATCATCTTAGCGGATGAACCCGTGGCTTCCTTAGATCCTTTGACCTCACAACAGGTTATGGAAGATTTCGTTAAGATCAATAAAGAGTTCAACATTACGGTGGTTGCGAATATGCATCATGTGGATATCGCAAAAAAATACGCTCAAAGAATCATTGGGATCAAAGCAGGTAAGATCGTTTTTGATGGACCCAGTAACGCATTGACCAACACGGATCTAACCAATATATATGGAAGAAATCTTCAGCATGATGAGCTAAAAGGGGTTGAATGATGCTTACTTGGTTCAAAGAAATTCTGTTTCCCACAACCTTAGTTTTAGGGAATGGGAAAACAGTTAAACCAAAACGAAGTATTATGGTCTACATCGTACCGGTCCTATTGATTTTAATATGGATCTCGATGGACATTACAGGTTTTGATTTTATGGTTCTGGTGAATCGTGGGTATCAATTCTTTGTCATCATCGGACGGATGATTCCTCCTGATTTGGGTTTTATTCCTAAGGTCATACAACCAATGATAGAAACGATTATGATGTCGATCGTAGGGACCTTGGTGGGGGCTTTCTTTGCCTTACCTTTGGCTTTTCTATCTTCTGACAACATCATTAAAAATAAGGTCTTCTTATGGGTCAATCGTTTTGTGTTTAGTATTTTTAGAACCTTGCCGATCCTCATCATTGCCTTATTGGCGAAATATGTTTTTGGATTAGGCGCCTTTGCGGGAACCGTAGCGATTGCTTTATTTACTTGGCTCATCATGACCAAGATGTTGTATGAATTGATAGAGACGGTCGATATGGGTCCTTTTGAGGCTGTAGAGTCCAGTGGAGCTGGACGAATCAAAGCCTTCTGGGTGAGTATCCTACCTCAAATCTTAGGTCAATTTGTTTCCTTTATCCTTTATAATTTTGAGATGAATGTTCGTTCTGCGTCGATTTTAGGTTATGTTGGGGCAGGAGGCATCGGTTTACTTTTAAATGAAAAACTAGGATGGCGTCAATATGATAAAGTCAGTACGATCTTATTGACGTTATTGGTGACCGTCTATGCGATTGAAACTTTGAGTCGTGCAATCAGAAAGAAACTGAGCTGATATGAAAACGTCAATCCTTCTTGCCTATAAAAAAAGGCCAAAATCTTGGATCCTCAACTTAGCTATTTTCTTGTTTATTGTTTTGATTATGGTTGCGGCTATTCCTTATATTCCATTTAGTGGGATTCAAGAGAAAAGCATCAATATTGCCTATAGTATTCTTTTTGGAATTACTCAGCCTGATTTCAGTTACTTCTTGGATTTCTCAAAAGGAGCCTTGCCTTATCTTCTATTAGAGACCATAGCGATTGCTTTCTTAGGGACACTGATTGGGGCTGTCTTTGCCTTACCCTTTGCTTTCTTATCTGCTCGTAATGTTGTTCCTAAATGGATGGCGCACTTAAGTACTTTCTTCATTGCGGTATTGCGTACTTTCCCTGCCTTTGTGTATGGGTTAATGTTTATCCGTGTAACAGGTCCTGGACCTTTTACAGGGGTCTTGACCTTAGCTGTTTCAGGAATAGGGATGACAGCTAAACTCTTCACTGAAAGCATAGAAGACTTGGATATGGGCATCATTGAAGGTTTGGATGCCTCAGGATGTACCACGGTCCAAAAGATCAGATATGGGATCATACCTCAGTTGATGAGTAACTTTATGTCTACTGCCATTTATCGCTTTGAGATCAACGTTAAAAATGCCTCCATCTTAGGTTTGGTTGGGGCAGGTGGTATAGGTTATCCAATCTTGGCTGCGATGGGAGCTTATCGATGGAAAGATGCGGGTACACTCTTATTTGGATTGATTGTCGTTATTTTGATCATAGATTACTTCTCAGGAAGAATTAGAAAGAAACTTGCGACAGGTTTATAAAAAACTTCATTAAAAGAGATGATCAATGGATCATCTCTTTTTATATCATCTATTTAATTTTTTCTTTTAAGGTTAAGAATAAGTATACAATACCAGTCGCGATTAATATGTGTCCTATCCCAGCGATCCCGGATATCGATGCGTTGACACCACTACTCAATGGGGTTTCTAAGACTTGAAGTGTTCCTCTGGTTATAAACATAAGAGCCGTTAGGATCAAACCACTGTTGTATAAACGATAGAAGAGTCGATATTTTTTCGAAGTTGTGAAGCTAAAACTTTTCTCTAGTGCCAATACAATCAGAAAGAAGAGCATTCCTAAAGCAAAAAGATGTGTGTGAACAAATGAAAGTTGAGTTACTCCTTTAAATTCTAGAAATTTAGTCATCTCACGATAATAGACTCCAGCAAACAAACCTGCGATGGCATAAGCGAAACTGGTGTTTAGTAATTTCTTCATAGATTGCTCCTTTATTTAATCCATAATAACATAGGTTTAAGATCATAATGCTTAAGACATTCTCTATCTTGGGTCAATTGTTGGACATCATCATTGACAAGACCCTTTCATCGCGTTATAGTGATTGTGCCATGGGGGTGTCATGGTTTCGACAGGTTGTCTGTTGGATTCAATCTGCAGTGGAGTGGCGACCTAATTGCCAAAAAACTTTAAACGGAAACAAATTAAGTTTCGCTGCTTAGTCTCCTAGCGGAGCGCAGCTGTCTCT
>CAZXTB010000099.1:0-2576 GCA_964643535.1 uncultured Erysipelotrichaceae bacterium
TCCTTCTAGAACTTCTCCTCCTTTAAGTAGGATTCCTACTTTAGGACTAGATAATATCTTTGGTAATAATACTACCGACATCAGTATCTTTATTGCGATCTTGGTTGCGATCCTTATCTACATCATTTTAGAAAGAACCACTTTCGGTTATGAACTAAAAGCATGTGGCTATAATCGAAATGCAGCCCGTTACGCAGGGATTAATGATCGTTTAGGTATTACCTTGTCTATGACCATCGCGGGTGCTCTAGCGGGCCTAGGTGGGGCTATGGTCTATATCTCAAGCATTACTAAAGTATTTGATTCTTTATTAACCTTAGCTCCAGAAGGATTCGATGGGATTTCTGTTGCTTTGTTGGGAATGAGTAATCCATTAGGAATCATCTTCTCTGCTGCTTTCATCGCAGCACTAAAGAATGCGGGTCCTGCTTTGTCTAGAAGTGGATTCAATGAAGAAGTGGTTAAGATTATGACAGCTGTCATCATTTATGCGAGTGCTTTCTCACTGATCTTTAGAGAAAAATTAGTTCAATTCTTCTCAAAGAAAGGAGCTAAAAAATGAATACTGACACAATGGTTTTCTTAATTAGAAATATGGTTCCTTTTATGATTCCATTAACGATCGTTGCTTTAGGAGGCATGTTTTCTGAAAGAAGTGGTGTTGTAAACATTGCTCTAGAAGGCATCATGGTTTTCGGAGCTTCATTTGGGATCTTCTTCATCTATTTCGTACCCGATTTGATGTCACCTCAATTGCTGATCTTAGCAGCGATGGGAATCGCGATTATAAGTGGTGTTTTATTCTCTTGGTTACATGCCTATGCTTCAATTAATCTCAAAGCCAATCAAACCATATCAGGAACAGCTTTAAATTTATTTGCTTTCGCTTTCCATGATTTCTTGTCGAGATTAATAACCAAAACAGGGACAGAAGGGGTTTCGTTTAAGAATGTGTTTAGAATTGAAAAGATCCCATTCTTTGGAGATATTCCTGTTTTAGGAGATTTATTCTTTAAGAACGTTTATTTATCGACCTTTATCGGTTTAGGTATCTTAGCTGTTTCGTCATTTGTATTGTATAAGACACGTTTTGGTTTAAGACTGAGAGCTTGTGGTGAACATCCTCATGCGGCAGATTCTGTAGGTATCAATGTCAATCGTATGCGCTATTGGGGCGTCTTGATTTCTGGTGCTTTAGCGGGTTTAGGAGGCTTGGTTCTTATTATCCCAACAACCGTCGAATATACAGGAACAGTTTCTGGCTATGGATTCTTAGCGTTAGCGGTTTTGATTTTCGGTCAATGGAAACCATCTAAGATCTTCTTAGCAGCTGCTTTCTTCGGCATGATGCAAGTTATATCAAACTCAAGTGGTTTAGCGTTCTTTACCTCGTTAGGAATCAATAAATATTTCTATCAGATCGTACCTTATCTAACCACCCTCATCGTATTAACCTTTACATCTTCTAAATCAGCTTCCCCAAGGGCAGCTGGTGAGCCTTATGATCAAGGAAAACGATAAATAATAGAAGGTCTAGGAAATTTCCTAGACCTTTTTATTTTTATCAATCAGTTCGCGTTTTAGATTCCATAATTTATCAGATAAATCGACATAATAGTTATGAGGATTTCTAAGACGTTTTACTTCATCACATAAGGTATTCATTTGAGCTGCACAATAGGCTTTTGTTTCTAAGGTTGTTTTACGGTTATAGACCAATTGACCATTGACGAAGACAGGAACCTGTAGATGTTTGAAGGTGTAATTTGAAATGGTTTTCTTTTTCCAAGGATAATCAGGATCAAATAGGGTATAGGTATCTAAAGGAATTACCTCATCCGCCAAACAAATAAGATCCGCAATGGCTTTATTGGTTTCATTGTCATAGAAACGAATTAGATTTTTTAATCCAGGATTGGTAATCTTGGTGATGTTATCACTGATCTTAATGACAGGAATGATTTCTTCATTTTTTTCATAAGCTACAACTTTATATACACCACCTAAGACGGGATTTGATTTTGATGTAACTAGGTTCTCTCCAACTCCAAATATATCGATTTTAGCATCCTGTAAAATCAAATCATCAATGATGTATTCATCTAGAGAGTTAGAAGCAATGATTTTTGTAGACTGTAAACCAGCTTCATCCAACATAATCCTTGCTTTTTTGGATAGATAAGCCAAGTCACCGCTGTCTAAACGAATGGCATTAAGCTTATATCCATTTGGGATAAGCCAATCATGAGCGACTTTGATTGCATTCACAACACCGCTTTTTAAAGTGTCATACGTATCCACCAAAAGAACACTGTTGGTAGGATTAACTTTACAATATTTCAAGAAAGCATCATATTCTGTATCATGAAGTTGGATATAACTATGGGCAATCGTACCTGAAACAGGAATAGAATAATTGAGACCGGCCAATGAATTGGAAGTTCCGACACAACCCGCGATGACCGCATTACGAGCACCTTCTAAAGATGCATCAATCCCTTGAGCTCTTCTTGCCCCAAATTCCATGACGGCTCTACCTTTAGCGGAATAGACGATACGTGCAGCTTTTGTCGTAA
>CAZXTB010000099.1:2586-3689 GCA_964643535.1 uncultured Erysipelotrichaceae bacterium
ATCAAAAGTAATGTTTCGATGATCTGAGCCTGAATGGCATTGCCTCTTACGGTTACCAAGGGTTCATTCGCAAAGACAGGGGTTCCTTCTTCAACGGACCAAACATCGATGCATAGTCTCATATTCAATAAGTAATCTAAGAAATCCTCATCAAATTTATAAGAACTTCTTAAGAAATCGATGTCTTTTTTAGTGAATTTAAAGTTTTGGATAACATCAATCAATCGATTAAGACCATTAAAAATGAGAAAACCACCATTGTCAGGGATATTTCTAACAAACATATCGAAATAAGCGATGTCTTCGTGTTTCTTCTCTTTGAAATAAGTGTAGGCCATTGTAAACTCATAAAAATCAGTAAGTAACGATAATTGATCGAATTTAATTGCCATGTGAGCCGTCTTCCTTTGTGTTAGAGTAATTATATTATATACTATCTAAGATAACTTTTTAGGAGAACCCATGTCCAACACCATAAAATCAAACAACGTCGAGTTATTGATTAACGATAAATTCAAAGATGTTCACTTCTCAATTCGATTTATGAGTGAAAATAAAGAACCAGAGGTTACGATAAGAAACCTACTGGCTTATTTAATGATTGATCGAAATGAGAAGTACCCAACGAAACAAAGTATCAATCTTAAAACGGATGATCTTTTTGCGCTCAGTTTTGATGTTAAGACCTCATCTTATGGAAAAATCCATGTTTTAGAAATGAAATTTACAACCTTAAGCGAAAGATATTCAAAAGAAGCCCATTTAGAAGAAGCTTTGGCTTTTATTGAATGTTGTATAAGGACACCTTTGATCAATGAAGAAACACTTTTAGAAGCTAAGCAAAATATGAGATCAAATTTGTTAAGAATATATGATAAACCTAGTACTTTAGCTGCTTTAAGTGCTTTATCCTTAGGTGGAAAAGATGAACCTATCTCTGTTTTTAGTCTAGGACAGATTGAAATCATGGAGAAGATTACGGTGGAAGACTTAAAAACGTATCATCAAAAAATGTTGATCAACGATGATGTGTATGTGATCGGTATCGGTCAAATAGATCCAAGATATTATGATATTCTAAAATCTATTTATACGAAAACAAA
>CAZXTB010000099.1:3699-5684 GCA_964643535.1 uncultured Erysipelotrichaceae bacterium
CTTCTTATTGTGTTTCAGACAAGGAATATCAAGAAAAGAAAATATCCAGAAAAGTAAAACAGACATCGTTGGTTTCTTTATACACGTTTGGTAAAAACAATACGGACCCAGATTATATGAGTTATCGCGTTTTATCGTATTTACTTGGGACTTTACCTAATTCACTCTTATTTACAGAGATAAGAGAAAAACGAAATCTGTGTTATAGCATCTATAGTAATTTGATGCATTACGATGGTGTTTTATCGATCCATACAGGAATCAGTAAGAAACAGCGTAATTTAGTTTTGGAATTGATTGATAAACAGATCGAGGTCATTAAAAACGATAAGTTCTCAGATAATTTGTTTAATTCAGCGAAATCACTCTTAAAAAACAATTATAGTGCGATCGAAGATGATGTTTCTTCTTGGATGAACATCACATTTTCGGCTTGGTTATTGGATAAAACGTATGATCTTAAAAAAATAGTCGAAGAGATTGATCGTGTTGATCGTAAGAGTATCGTTAATATAGCCAAGTCCTTGAAGAAATTATGTACTTTTACAGTTACAGGTCAGGAGTAATATGATCAAATCATACAACGAAAGTTTAAACGAGACCATCTATAGAGAAGAACTAGAAAATGGCTTAACTTTAGTTATTTTACACAAAGAGAAAAACATCAACACCTCTGCTTATCTAGCTTTTCCTTATGGTTCTTTGAATATCACTCTGCGCGACTCAAAAGGGAATGTCTATGACTTTAATCCAGGATTGGCTCACTTTCTTGAACATAAATTGTTTGAGAATCACAATGGGATGGACGTTATGGAGCGATTTAGCGAATTATCATGTAATGTGAATGCTTTTACTTCGTATAACGAGACCGTTTATTACTTCAATACTGCCCAAACTAATGTTAAAGAACCTTTAGAGCTTCTTTTAGATTTCGTTCAAGAACTAAACATTACAGAAGCTTCCGTTGAGAAAGAAAAGGCAATCATCAATCAAGAGTTGCGTATGTATCATCAAATGCCGGAGTCTAGATTAATGTATGAGACTTTTCAATCACTGTATTCTGTAAATCCAGTAAAATTTGATATTGGAGGCTCTGAAGAAAGTGTCAATGCCATAACTAAAAATGAACTAGAGTTGTGTTATAAACTGAATTATCATCCAAACAACAGTATCCTGGTCATCGTTAGTTCACTAGATCCTGAGAGTTTACTAGAGATTGTAAAAAACAATCAGTCAAAGAAATCATTTGATCCTTTTATTCCTCTTCAAGATGTCTCTATAAATGAACCAAGTAAAGTCGTATCTAAAGAGAAAACGGTTTCTATGGATATTCAAGCTTCAAAAATGACCTATACTTTTAAATTAGAGCCACAAAAAACCACAAGTATAAAAAGAGCGACTTTAGAATGGCAACTTAAAATATATCTAGAACTCTTGTTTTCAAGCTTAAATCCAGACTATGAAAACTGGATCAAAGAGGGAATAATCCATGATTACTTTGGGTATGATGTGGAAATCAATGATGATTATTGGTATGTGATGTTTTATGGAGAAATAGAAAACAAAGACCAATTTATTGAACTGATCGATAAAACCATAAAAACGGACATCACTGATCTGCTTCCTTTTATAAAACAACTTAAACGAAGATACTTATCTTATACGTATCGTTTACTAGATGATCAAGATGATTATGCGATTCATTTTATTCGCAGCTATTTTGATTCGCTCAAACTAGAAGATACCATCAACATCATCGAATCTTTAAACCCAGAATCAATACTCAGTGTCAGACCATATTTAGAAACCAAACATAAATCCATTGTGATCATTAAAAATGGTCAAAGTGGTAAATAAGACAAGTATAACCCAATCCTACGTGTCTAAAGTTAAATGTAATTGTCCATTTTAACGATTTGAGCTTCACAAATTTTTTTGTCAAACTGTCATCAGGAGGCAAAAATGCTAAATCAAGTCGTTATTGT
>CAZXTB010000100.1:0-5667 GCA_964643535.1 uncultured Erysipelotrichaceae bacterium
ATGCTGATTTTATGGATCGTCTTTATCTTTATCAACTTGGCTTATTTTGTGGCTTTGTTTGGTGGACAAGGAAGCTTCATTTATAATACGACTGGCATATGGTTCAACGAGAACGATACACTTCATGTCTTGCTTATATTTTGGATGATCGCTTGGTGGGTGATGATTCCCCCGATCTTGCATAAAGAAAAATTGATCTAGGTGTTAAGAATGCGCCGCAATATGCGGCGCTTTAGTCATATGGAGGTCCGTATGAATATTCAAGTTGTGTTAAGTCAATTATCAACTGAAGATAAGATCCGTCTATGCTCAGGAAAAGATTTCTGGCATTTAGAGTCGTATCCTGAATTAGAGATACCTGAAATCATGGTATCCGATGGACCTCATGGATTACGAAAACAAGTTGGAGATAGTGACCAACTGGGGATTTCAGACAGTTATCCTTCAGTATGTTTCCCAACCGCAAGTTTAAGTGCGTGTAGTTGGGATAAAGAGTTGATGTATAAAATGGGCCAAATCTTAGGAGAAGAAGCCATCGATCAGAAAGTATCTGTGATCTTAGGCCCAGGGATCAACATTAAACGTAATCCTTTATGTGGAAGAAACTTTGAATACTTTAGTGAAGACCCTCTTTTATCAGCTCATCTAGCCTCTAAGATGATCCAAGGCATTCAAAGCCAAGGTATTGGAACTTCTTTAAAACACTTCGCAGGAAACAATCAAGAATCTGATCGTATGACAGGTTCTAGTAATATCGATCAAAGAGCTTTGTTTGAGATTTATCTTAAACCTTTTGAGCTTGCGATTAAACAAAGTCAACCTTGGACAGTCATGTGTTCTTATAATAAAATCAACGGAGTCCACAGTAGTAGTAATCCTTGGCTCTTAAATCAAGTGCTTCGTGATAGTTGGGGATTTAAAGGACTTGTGATGAGTGATTGGGGTGCAGCTCATGAGCGCGCCATAGACATCAAAGCCGGTCTGGATTTAGAAATGCCAGGGAATCATCACTTCTATCTAACTCAAGTTAAGAAAGCTCTAGACGAGGGTTCATTGAAGATGGAAGACTTGGATCTTTGTGCACTTAGAGTACTCGATCTCATCAATAACTCTCTTCCTGCTTTAAGAAGGAAAGTAACCATAGAGGAAGAAGCTCATCGTGCTTTCGCCCGTAAAGTCGCTCAAGAAAGCATTGTCTTACTTAAAAACGATGATCATATTTTACCTATAAAGGAAAACGCATCGATTTTAGTTCTCGGTGAATTGGCTCAGATTCCAAGAATCCAAGGTTCTGGGTCTTCTCAAGTTCATCCGATTAAAGTGGAATCGTTTATAGATGGTTTACAACAAGCTAAGATTCCTTATCAATTTGAGAAGGCTTATAACATCCTCAACTCAGATGATTTTTCATTGATAGACCCTGCGACTAAAAACATCCTTCCTAATCAAGAAGTCATTGTCTTTGTGGGTCTTACTGAAGAACTTGAAAGCGAAGGCTTTGATCGATTAACGATGGCTTTACCTCGATCTCATGATCAACTGATCGAAACAGTTTTAAAGAAGACTTCAAACGTCATCATCATCTTAGCGGGAGGCTCCGCTGTAGAGATGCCTTGGGCATCAAAGGTCAAAGCCATTGTGAATGGCTATTTACCTGGAGAAGCAGGAGGCTTGGCTTTGGTAGACGTCATCACAGGTAAGATCAATCCAAGTGGTAAACTGGCAGAAACTTATCCTATACACTATGAAGATTGTCCAAGTTCAGATCATTTTGGATATGAACAGAAACAAGTGAATTATCGAGAAAGCATCTTTGTGGGCTATCGTTATTATGACTCTGCGAAGAAAGAAGTGCTTTTTCCTTTTGGGCATGGTTTAAGTTATACCAGCTTTAGTTATCGAGACCTAAGTTATGTGGAGAATGTCTTAAGTTTTACCTTAACCAATACAGGAGAAGTAGGTGGATCTGAAGTTGTGGAGATCTATGTCTCTAACTTAACGAAAGCTAATTTCTTTGCGTCTCATGAGCTTAAAGCCTTTGAGAAGATCTATCTTAAAGCGAAAGAATCCAAAGTCATTCATCTCTCCTTAGATGAGAGTGCTTTTCAATTCTACGATACTTCTTATCAACGATTTATTACCGCAGATGGAGAATATGAGATCCAAGTGGGTTCCTCTAGTCAAGACATTCGTTTAAGTAAGAGAATCACTTTAAAAGCCAATGGTTTTCAACACATCGAAAAAGCTTGGCACAACACTTGGTATGACAAGCTAGAAGGTAAACCCAGTGATGCAGATTTTGAATTTGTTTATGAGAAAGAGATTCCTGTTGATCAAGCTCTTAAAAAAGGTGAGTTTAGTATCGATGCCTCTTTGAGCGATATGAGTTCTACCTTGGCAGGGAAAATGATGAGACTGGTCTCAAGAAATATGTTGATGAAGGCGGGGCATTATTCCCCATCAGATACCCAATCCAATCAGTTTAAAATGATGATGTCTTTTGTTATGACGACACCTTTAAGATCGACCATGTTGTTGAGCCAAGGTGCTCTTAGTGAATCTATGGCCTACGCGATTGTAGATCTTGCGAATGGACACTATCTAAAAGGATTAAAAGGATTACTTAAGAAGAAACATGACTCATAAAGTTATAAAAACAATTCTCTTTGATATGGGGAATGTCCTCATCGAGTTTAATCCTAAAGTTATCGTTTCAGCTTTTTGTGAAGATAAGATAAGCATTGAGCTTTTAACACAAGAAATATTTATGAAGGAAGAATGGATGGCATTAGATAGAGGAGTGATGAGTGAAGAAGAGGCTGAATCTTCGATCTGTTTAAGATTACCAAGCTCACTTCATTCTTTGGTTCATACACTATTTCAAGCGTGGCCACAAACCGTAATCGTCGAAGAGAAGATGATTTCTCTTGTGAAGCAGTTAAAGGCTAAGGGTTATCAACTTTACTTAGCGTCAAATGCGTCGATTCGTTTCTATGATTATAAAGACAAAATAAAAGCTTTGGATGAGTTTGATGGATTAATGATCTCAGCGGATGTTCACCACATTAAACCCGAGACAGAATTCTACCTCTCCTTAATGTCTCGCTTCAATCTAGATCCAAAGACCTGTTTCATGATCGATGATCGAGAGGAGAATATCTTAGGAGCCTTATCTGTAGGGATACAGGGAACTGTCTATGATGGTGACTTTGAACATTTGATTGAAACCTTAAAAATAAAAGATATTCTATAATATTCAGTACCATCATTAAAAAAGCCATCAACCTCGTTGATGGCTTTACCATCTGCGTGAACTACCGCCTCCACCACCTGATCCTCCTGATCCAAAGGTTCCCCCTCCACCAGTGAATCCGCTAAAGATGATGGATAAGATTATTCTTATGAGTGCCCCATCTAGAAATCTAATGTCCATGGTGATGGCGATTAAGACAAAGATAATGATTGCTAAAATGATGATCCATTCAGGTAAGTTTGAGAAAGCATTGTTTTGATCTGAGTAGGGGATGGGATTATTCGTATCAAGCGTTACATTGTATTCCTTAGCGACTTCCTGGGCGAAGGCAAGGTATCCGTTTAGAATGCCTTGATCAAAATCGCCTGAAGTAAAGTAAGGAATCATATAAGTATCTTGAAAACGACCTGTTTTAGCATCATTTAATATGCCTTCTAAACCATAACCAACTTCTATACGAGAAACTCTTTCATCGATTGATAGTAAGATCAATAGTCCATTATCGAGCTCTTTATCTCCTATACCCCATCCACGTAAAATATCTAAAGCGAAATCTTCAGCGCTTTGTCCATTCATCGATTGAACGATGACCACTACGATCTGAGCCTTTGTTTTCGCTTGAAGATCAGTAGATGTGGCGATGATGGTGAACTTGGTTGATTCTGAAAGTAGACCAACTTCATCCAACACGTAAAAAGAAGCGTCGGGTGAAGGAATCGATGTGGCACTTGTATGGGTCAATGGGCTTAATAAGAATAGCCCACTGAATATTAGAACTAGGAAGCTTCGAACCGTAAGTTTCCTCATAAGCGTGATTTAAAATTCTACGTCCGGATTTCCGTTTTCATCAGCTTGAAAATAATCTTTAGGACTAAAGCCCAATAGACCCGCATATAAAGCGGTAGGTAAGGATTTTATCTTAGTGTTGTAGGTTTGGACCGCTTCGTTATAATCGGTACGTGCAGTAGCAATTCTGTTTTCAGTCCCCGCCAATTCGTCTTGTAGAGCTAAAAAATTGGTGTTGGATTTTAAATCAGGATAATTCTCAACGATGACCAATAATCGACTAAGGGCATCGCTCATATCTGCTTGGGCTTCTTCAGTTTCAGCGATGGTTCCAGCTCCAGCGAGTTTCGCTCTGGCTTCGGCTAAGGCTGTATAAATGGCTGTTTCTTGAGCCGCATATCCTTTAACGGTCGCAACTAAATTAGGAATCAAATCTGATCTTCGTTGAAGTTGGGTTTCAACCGTACTCCATTTTCCACTAACGGCTTCTTCATCTCTGACAAGCCCGTTATAGCCTGAAAAAAGGACAGCGACTAAAGCAATAACAATGACAAAAGGAATTAATAGTTTTTTCATGTGTTTCTCCTAGGTCTATTCTTAGGTAATTCCATTATATCACGAGTTTACAAGAGGATACTTCTGGATGATTTTGGGTCAAAATTGTTTACAATAATATGAAACTATGAAATTGTGTTATCTTTTTCACAAAAAGTTCTTGAGTGATAAATTAGTTATGTTATAATATTCACAAATAACAGAGGTAATCTATGATGAATCTTAGCACGGAAAGCTTAAAGACGATTGATGAGATTGTAGCTGAGAATAAAGACAAGATGGGACCAGTTAAATTGATGCTTCATGATGTTCAAAAAAAGATCGGGTATATCCCGTTTGAAGCCATGGAGAAAATCAGTGTAGGTGCCAATGTCCCCATCGCAGAAGTCTTTGGGGTCGTTAGTTTCTATACACAATTTACGACTGAACCTAAAGGTAAACACGTCATCAATATTTGTTTGGGAACAGCGTGTTACGTAAGAGGGTCTCAATTGCTTTTAGATCGCGTAAAGATCTTAACCAATTCACCCATTAATGGAACCAGCAAAGACAATATGTTTTCTTTAGATGCGACACGTTGTGTAGGAGCCTGTGGCTTAGCTCCTGTCGCTATTTTAGATGACCAAGTCTATGGGAACGCCAACAACAACAAAGAACTAGAAAACGCCATTCGACGTATCATCAAAGAAGAAAACATCCCACAAGCATGAAACTTCAATCGATGATAGGACTCTTACAGGCAAACCCTGTTACCCTAAACGATCCCTACATCGCTTTCAAAGAGTATCTCTATGTCAGTTGTACCGATCTTATGAGTGATGCCTTGGCGATGATTTGTACCAATCCTGCTCAAACGATCTTACTTACTGGATTAGCGAATGGGCAAGCCTTGCGAACCGCTGAGATGATGGACATCAATGTGATCATCTTATGTAGAAACAAGACCCTCAGCGAAGACAACATCGACTTAGCGACATCTATGGAAATGAATGTATTTACAACGGCTTTGCCTATGTTTGAAGCAGTAGGACTCTTGTACAAAGAAGGGCTTAAAACGGCAACACGCAATGATG
>CAZXTB010000101.1:0-5615 GCA_964643535.1 uncultured Erysipelotrichaceae bacterium
GATTACTGTAGGTTTAGAATGTGATTATGCCCCGTTTAATTGGACAACCTCGACATCAGAATCTGATATCGCAGTTGCCATCGATGAAGCAGGTGCTGGTTTCTGTGATGGTTACGACATCCAAGTTGCTCAAGCCATCGCTGATGGATTGGATATGACTTTGATTGTTAAGAAAATGGCTTGGGATGGTTTAATTACTGCCCTAAATCAAAATGACATCGATATGATCGTTGCGGGTATGACCGATACTGTAGAACGTAGACAATCCGTTGCTTTCAGTACACCTTACTATGCTTCTGATCTCGTATTGGTTGTCAAAGCATCCTCTACCTTTGCTGGGGCAACAACCTTAGCTGAATTTACTGGTGCTAGCGTTATCGCTCAAATGGGTACTTTCCATGATGGACTCATCGATCAAATCACGTCAGTCAATCATTTAACCCCTTTAGGATCAGCTCCGTTGTTGGTTAACTCTGTTCAAGCAGGTGAAGCCGATGCTATGGTTACTGAATATCCTGTCGCTTTAAGCATCGTATCCAGTAATCCAGATTTAGCCATCGTACAATTTACTGCTGGTGCTGGATTTACAACTGATGCTACAGACACTACTGTATCTGTTGCCTTACGTCTAGCTGACACCGAATTAGTTGCTGACATCAATACGATCTTGGCTTCCATTAGCGAAGAAACTCGCAATACATGGATGGCTGATGCGATTGATCGTAAGCCTCAATAATGTTTATCCTAAGTAGTGTAATGCCCAATGATGTAATCGGAGCGGCGTTCTATCTCGCAAATAGATACGCCTCTCTTTTCCTATATGGTGTACGCAATACTTTGTTGATTGCGTTGACTTCTACCATTATAGGAATCTTCTTGGGACTAGGCGTTGGTATTCTAAAATCAATTCCCATCGTAAACGATGATCCTGTTTGGAAAAAGATCCTTATAAAATGTGTTAAGTTTATCAGTGGCATCTACGTTGAAGTCTTTAGAGGCACTCCGATGATGGTCCAAGCGATGTTTATCTTCTACAGTTTCCTTAGTTTCTTTAAAATGATACCTATTTTAGGAAGTTATCGACTTACAGCAGGGATCTTTATCGTATCGATCAATACAGGGGCTTATATGGCTGAAATCGTTCGTGCTGGGATTCAATCCTTAGATAAAGGACAAAACGAAGCCGCTCGATCCATAGGAATGAGTAATTATCAAACCATGGTTCATATTATCTTACCTCAAGCGATCAAGAATGCCTTCCCTGCTATTGGGAATGAATTCATCGTCAACATTAAAGATACTTCCGTTTTAAATGTCATTGGGATAACAGAACTCTTTTATCAAACCAACTCTGTCGCAGGAACCACCTATAACTTTAAATCAGCCTTCTTGTTGACTGCTGTGATTTATCTATTCTTAACCTATTCAACCACTATGATTCTTAAAGTGATTGAAAAGAAAATGCAAATGCCTATTTCTGGTGGTCCTTCCAGTACCACAACTCCTATATTGGTTACACATTATAAAGGAGGTAAATAATCATCATGTTGATTGAAATCAAAAATTTAAGGAAGAGTTTTGATAAGGCTATTGTCTTAAAAGACATTAGTATGACCGTAAACGAAGGAGAAGTTGTTAGTATTATAGGTTCTTCAGGGAGTGGAAAAAGCACCCTACTACGCTGTATTAACCTCTTGGAGCATTATCAAGGAGGAGAAATTCTTTTTGAAGGTCACAATATCTTGAAGTATCCAAATGGATTAAATCAGTATCGTACGCATGTGGGAATGATCTTTCAATCCTTCAACTTGTTCAACAATCTTTCTGTCTTGGATAACTGTGTTATAGGACAAGTTAAAGTCTTAAAGAAAACAAAAGCAGAAGCTGAAACCTTAGCTTTATCCTATCTAGAAAAAGTAGGACTAAGCAACTTCGTTAAAGCATCTGTCTCTACCCTATCTGGGGGTCAGAAACAACGTGTAGCGATCGCTCGTACCTTATGTATGGAACCTAAAGTAATGCTGTTTGATGAACCCACCAGTGCTTTAGATCCTGAAATGGTAGGAGAAGTGCTTCAAGTTATCCAAAGCTTAGCCAAAGAACACCGTACGATGATCATCGTCACGCATGAAATGTCTTTCGCGAAAGAAGTATCTGATAGAGTCATCTTTATGGATGCTGGGGTCATCTGTGAAGAAGGCAAACCTGAAGTCATTTTTAATCAACCTACTCAAACAAGAACGAAAGAATTTCTCTCTCGTTTCATCCAATAGTACCTTAGGGTACTATTTTTTATGTGATACAATAAACCCATGATTTATGAACGCTTCTATATTGAAATCACGAATACCTGTAACTTAAACTGTTCTTTTTGTTTACCCACTCAACGAAAACCCTCTTTCATGGCTGTAGAAGACTTCAAACATATCCTAGATGAGATCAATCCTTACTCTAAGCACATCTATCTTCATCTAAAAGGTGAACCCACGTTTCATCCTCAACTCAAGGAAATCATGGATTTGTCTTCTTTATATGAGAAAAAAGTCCATCTTGTCACCAATGGGACCTTACTGGATAAACTTAATTTCGATTTAATCGATCATCCTGCCCTAGCTCAATTGACCTTATCACTTCATAGTCTTCAAGAACTCGATGAATCATCTCGTGAAGAAACCTTGAAATCCATTGAATCCATCATTATGCGAAGTAAAGAAAAACATTTTTCCCTGTTTTTAAGGATTTGGAATGAGAATAATAGTGATTTACTCGATTGGTTAAGAAAAATTTTAGAAATGGATTTCGAGTATCAAGCCAATAAACATCGTCTATCCATCAGAAAAAACTTGACCTTAGATTTCGATAAAGAGTTTACATGGCCTAGTTTAGAAGGTCCTTTTATTGGTGAAATAGGAACTTGTTATGGCGGAACCAAAATGATGGCCATCCTAGTCGATGGACAAGTTAGTCCCTGTTGTCTTGATAATGATGGGGATATGAGCCTAGGAAATGTCTTAAAGAGCCCTTTTAACGAGTTGATAAATCAATCTCGTTATCTTGATTTTATGTCTGGAATGGCCTCTAAT
Source organism: uncultured Erysipelotrichaceae bacterium (assembly GCA_964643535.1). GTDB lineage: Bacteria > Bacillota_I > Bacilli_A > Erysipelotrichales > Erysipelotrichaceae > UBA2212. The sequence continues at coordinate 3,084 of CAZXTB010000101.1, forward strand.
CGTCTCAACGAGCCTTTGTGTCAACACTGTACTTATCATCTTAAACATAAAAAAAGGCTCTAGGAGCCTTATTTATTGAAATCTTTAATGATGTCGTCGATTCTTTTTCCCTTTTCATAGGTAGCATCAATGACAAATACAATCTGAGGAATCTTTCTAATCATGATTCTTCTTCCTAATTCCATTCTAAAGTACTTAGCGTGGTTGCTTAGGGCTTCTAATCGTTCGGCATTGTTGCCTGAACCGAGAAACGTTACATACACCTTCGCATAGGAATAATCGTTGGTTACTTCACAATCCAAGAGCGTTACAAATCCTACTTTAGGATCGTCCATCTCTGTTTGAATCATCTGTGAAATTTCTTTTACGATCAAAGAACCGATTCTTTGGTGTTTGATACCCATGATTAAACCTCAACGACGATCTTATCGTCATAAGCTTCAATCAAATCATCTTCCTTTAGATCATTGAAAGATTCGATGGTGATACCACATTCATAGCCTGCAGCTACTTCTTTAGCATCGTTTTGGAAACGTTTCAATGAACTGATGGCGCTTGTATAAACGACTTTACCATCTCTTATGATTCTTACTTTAGCATTACGAGTGATCTTACCATCGGTAACCATACATCCAGCAATGGTTCCTACTTTAGAAACCTTGAAGGTTTGACGAACAGTGGCTTGACCTAAGACTTCTTCTTTATAAACAGGAGCCAACATCCCTTTCATGGCGGATTCTAATTCTTCGATGACTTTATAGATGATGTTATGAAGACGGATTTCAATGCCTTCTTCTTCAGCTTTCTTACGAATATCGGCATTAGGTCTAACATTGAACCCGATGATGATGGCATGAGAAGCAGAGGCCAACATGACATCACTTTCAGTGATTCCACCGACCGTTGAACGAATGACATTGATTTTAACATTACCGACTTCCATTCTTTCTAAAGCCTGTCTAACAGCTTCAGCAGAACCTTGAACGTCTGCTTTGACAATAACTTGGATTTCTTGAATGAGTCCATCTTCGACTCGTTTAGAGAGTTCTTCTAAGGAAACCGCAGAAGAACTTCTACGTTCTGATTCGATCTTGACTTGGGATCTATGATCGGCAACATCGCGTGCTTTCTTTTCACTGTCGAAGACTTTGAAGATATCCCCTGCAACAGGAACATCACTTAAACCAATGATTTCAACTGGTGTTGAAGGCAAGGCTTCTTTGATTTCTCTTCCTTTATCATCAGACATACGTCTAACTTTCCCAAAACTAGCTCCAGCGACTAAGATATCCCCTGTTCTTAAGGTTCCATTTTGAACCAAAACAGTGGTGACTGGACCACGTCCTTTATCTAATTTGGCTTCAATGACCGTACCAGAGGCTAAGCGCTTCGTATTGGCTTTAAGTTCATTGACATCCGCAACAAGTAGAATCGTTTCTAAAAGGGTTGAAATGCCTTCTCCGGTCTTAGCAGAACACTTGACGAAGATGGTTTCCCCTCCCCATTCTTCAGGAGTTAAACCTAGATCAGCCAATTGATTGTAGATACGTTCAAAATTAGCTCCTGGCTTATCAACTTTATTGATCGCTACGATGATTGGACATCCAGCCGCTTTAGCATGATCGACAGCTTCTTTGGTTTGAGGCATAACCCCATCATCCGCAGCAACCACGATGATTGAAATATCGGTTACTTTGGCTCCACGAGCTCTCATCGACGTAAAAGCTTCATGACCTGGGGTATCTAAAAAGGTTACTTTTCGTCCACTGACGATGACTTGATAAGCCCCAATATGTTGGGTAATACCACCAAATTCACCTTCGACGACTTTCGTCTTACGAATCGTATCCAATAAGGTTGTTTTCCCATGATCAACATGGCCCATGATGGTTACAACAGGAGCACGTTCTGTGAGTTCTTCGCCTTCTAATACTTCTTCTTCTAATGAATCTTCATCGACGACCACTTCTTTAACAGCTTCGATATTGTATTCCATACAGACCAATTGGATGGTTTCTTCATCTAAATTGGTATTGATGGTGACGACTTTACCTAAGAGAAACAACAGTTTGATAATGTCACTGGATTGTTTATTGACCTTATCGGCCAACTGATGAACTGTAATCCCTTCTTCATAAACGATCGACGTTACAAGTTCAACTTTAACGCGAACCTGTGGTTTGCCTGTGGTGGCACTTTTAAAATTTCTTCTGACGGGTCTGGCCATACTCTTTACCTCTTTTCATCGCGCACAATTTTACTTGCCATCTTTTGATTGTCGATTCCAAATGCCGCAATGGTCTTACCTTTGATGTTGGTGAAGACTTCTTCCGGCAAATTCTCAAACAATTTAACTTGATAGAAAGCACACTTGTCTTTAATCTGCTTTTGGGTTCTTTCTGAAGCGCGATCACTCAGTAGAACAACGTAAACACTTTTGGTTCGGATGGCTTCCATGAGCGCATCTCCATACACAATGGCACCGGCCTTTTTGACCAGTCCAAGAAACTGTAAATTACTACTATTCACCGA
>CAZXTB010000102.1:0-5579 GCA_964643535.1 uncultured Erysipelotrichaceae bacterium
CTAAAGCTTCATAAGCCTTTAATACTTCCTCACTGGAAATACCCAACTCAGCACTTAAACTCTTTTCAGTTGGTAAAACTGCTCCAGGCTGAAGTTCTCCTCTGATCATCTTTAAACGCAAATCGATTTCTAATTGTTGAGATAAAGGCGTTTTAGAACGCCGATCTAAAGTAATGTTCATTGTTTCTCCTGCTTATAGGTCAGTTTCAAATATCGACCAGGATACGTCGATTGAATAAAAAACAAAGGTTTCTTATGAGTATCCGTATAGGTACTACGAAAGACGTAAGCTGCTTCATGGCGAGTAACCTGAAGCATCTGTGAGGTAGAAGACAAAAGGTTTTCTAAAGAAAAGTCATGACTAGAGTGTGCCAACGGTAATTGATACATATCTTTGGCCAACATCGAAACAGAATAGTTTGGATTGATAAATACTTTATCTAGATTAGGAAACCATGAACAAGGCAACACCATTTCTTGACAATAAACAGGGGTCTTTTGATAGATCGCGCTTAGAGTTATCCTAAATGCCAATTCTCCATCCTTAAGATTCAAATAGGAATACGCTAAATCATGGTGATCAATGACTTCAATAAGATTCAGCTTCTTGGTTACCCCAAGATTTGAAAACTGTTGATCCAATTGTCTAAAGTCAGAGAAAGTTGCTTCAATCTGAGGAACCGTAGTCACATATGTGCCTTTCCCACGGATCCTTGTAATTAAATGTTCCGACGCTAAAACAGAATATGCCTGCTTCACAACGATGTTACTGATTCCGAACTGAACACAAATGTCTTCATCGGTTGGTAGTTGATCATCATGATTCAAGACATGATCCGAAATGGCCAAACGGATACTGGAAGCCAACTGCTGATAGATCGGGGTTTTTGAAGATTTATTTACGAAGAGATAGTACATAAGTCAATTATAGCAAAGAATAGTATAAAACAAGGTTTTTATAATCTTTTAAATGCATATTTTATAGATTTAAGCCTATTTATAGTTATAAACAAGGTAAAACGATCGAAAAATATCAATTAAAGTCCTCATCAAAAAAATAGACTCCTAAGGGAGTCTATTTAAATTTCTTATGGTTGACCAATAAACGCATCGTATTCTCGACAGCGATTTCGATGTTGTTTGGTCCTTCGGATAAAGCTTCATTGAGGCTGCATACTCTAGGAATAATACTGACGGCACTGGTTACCCCTGCTTTATAAAGACCTTCTAAATTACCACTGATTCTACCCGAAAAAGCAATGACAGGAACCTTTTTACGCTTAGCGGCTTTAGCGATACCTAGAACCGTTTTCCCAAAAGAAGTCTGTTCATCGATACTACCTTCGCCTGTTAAGACTAAGGAAGCATCACCGAGTTGGGTCTCAAACTTAGTCAATTGAATGACTGTATTGATGCCTGAAGTGAGTTTCGCATTCAGCACAGCCATTAAAGCTGCACCTATACCACCCGCTGCACCAGCACCTTGAACTGAATCTATTTCTTTATTAAGTGTCTTTTTCATAACTGACGCATAATGTTTAAGGTTTTTATCTAAGATTTCAACCATGAGTAGATCTGCACCTTTTTGAGGTCCAAATACAACGCTTGCGCCTTTTGATCCTGTTAAAGGATTCATAACGTCACAAGCAACGACGATCTCTAATCCCATCAGTCTTGAATCTAATCCTGAGACATCGACACTCGCCAGTTGATTTAAGAAACCACCACCTAAACGAAGCTCATGACCGATCGTATCGATAAACTTAACCCCTAAAGCACTTAACATTCCAGCTCCTCCATCATTGGTTGAAGAGCCTCCTAAACCGATAATAAGACGTTTTGGTTTAAGTTTAAGCGCTGCTAAGATCAATTGACCTACCCCATAAGAAGAGGTCGCAAAAGGATTACGTGATTCTTTGGGAACCAATTGAAGTCCACAAGCTTGAGCCACTTCGATGATTGCGGTCTCTTTATCTCCGAGTAATCCATAAGAAGCTGTGACTTGTTCACGAAGAGGACCGGTTACGGTGGTTGTATAAATGGTTCCATTGGTAGCTTCTACCAAAGAAGTCAATAAACCTTCTCCACCATCAGACATCGGCATAGATACGATCAAAGCATCAGGAAAAACCTTCCGAATACCTTTTTCCATACTCTGGCAAACTTCAGAAGCACTCATGCTCTCTTTAAATGAATCTGGGGCTAATAGAATTTTCATTTTTTTCTTCTTTCTATGATTGTGTTATCCGAAACAAGAGTTATAATCTTGTTGATTATTACAATTATTATACCACCATTGATGTCTTTTCTAAAAGAGTAAAGCCCCAACTTTATTATCTTTTTAAACAGTTTATACTGAAGAACTACAAAATAAGTATAAGAGTACTTTAAACCCTATAAACATCAATCCTAACCTAAGCTTATACAAGACGTCTATTAAAGAAACTTTCAATGATCCTAAGAATATCTTGATTGTGCTGTTCATCGTCTAATAAACGATGATTCACAGCCTCAATAACCAACATTAGTTTATGCGGATGAGCTACTTTAGCATAAGCATTTTGACTGCTTCTTACAGGAATGGTTTCATCGATACTGCCATGAAGAAACAATACGGGTACCTTCAATTCGTCGATGGAGTCTTTACAATTCGATACGATGTTTCTAAAGGTAAAGGTGAAATGATCTGGTAAAGCGGGATAATCTGATTGAACGAGTTTTGGTTTTTTCGCGACCGTACGAACGACTTTTTCAGCCACATTGATCACTGTTTTTAAAGAAAGATACTCGAAGGCTGGTGCCAATAAAACCAAACGCTCAACAGGATAAAGGGTCGCTAACTTCGTCGCAATGACTCCACCCATAGAAAATCCTACAAGCCATACTTTTCTTTTTTGATCGATGAGGGTCTTTAGACCTTGCTCTGCTCGATCAAACCATTGTTTAGGATCATAGTCTTCTTCATTACGCTGATCAAAGAGTTCTACGCATACAACTTGATGTCCTCTTTCTTCGAAATAGGATCGAAGAGGATCAAACTCTATCGTTCTTCTAACCCCAAACCCATGAACACAATAAAGAACAGGAAGTTTAAGTTGCTTCCGTTTTCTTAACCATGATTTTAATAAAGTTATCCATTTGTTCATGAGTATACTATAGGTGTTTTAGTAGTTCGTTGACAAGCATAATTATATGAAATCATCTTTTATTTCCTTTTAAATCAAAGTTTGATAAAGGAAGTGGACCTCTTAGAACTTCACGTACGATTTGTAGACAGCCTTCTAGATTAACGATTGTTCTCCATTGAACCAAGGTTACCTCTTCGTTTTCGATTTCAATCGCAGTCATGCTGTTGGGATAAACACAACAGCCCGTATTAAAGTAAGGTAACTCATTTGGTTTAGGAAATTTATAACGATGCGTATGACCACAGATCAACATCATTTGATGTTTTTCGATCCACTTATTGTAGTTCTTTTCGATCTTATGACGTTTTTGGGCATTGCGAACTGGACTAGATGGATTTTGCATTCCAAAGGCATGCATAAATCTCCAAAAGTATCGTAAAGAAAGCATTGAGATAAACCAGTTTTGATCATTAGGTAAGTCTCCTTGATGACCATGAACCGTTAAGATCTCTTGATTTGTATCTTTTACTTTCAAAACCAACGCTTCTATCGGTTTGATGTGATTTAAGAGTTCAAATACCGTTTCTGTATATTTGTCATAACAGGTATAAAGATTCTTTACGACAAAGTCATGATCTTTTAGAAAGATATTATGATTCCCATAAAGTAAGATCAATCTTTGTTTTTCATGATACATTCTTAGGGCCATAAAAACATCCATATGAGCTAATTTGATATCTCGATATTTTTTATGTTCCCACAGTTCATCCCCATCTCCTGCTTCAACATAAGTAAATCCTTTATCGAAATAATCATAAAGGGCATAGACCATTGCGTTTTGATTTCGACTGAATTCATCAGAAGAACTCCCATCTCCTCGATGACAATCACTCATAAATACGAGCTTTGATTGTTTATCAATGATTTCGATGTGAGCATTCTTATAAGCTTGCGTTAAACGAGCATCTGTTCTCATAGGGAACCTCTTTGGGATCTTCAATAATCATTATTAAACTGATCTATTACCTTACTTCTATCTTACACCAATTAGGCTAAGATAAAAATAGGCATTCGTTTATGGAATGCCTGAGTGTTTATTTAAGATAAATGATCGATTAAGATCTTTAAGCCAATCCCAACCAAAACGATGCCTCCTAAGATCTCTGCTTTATTGTCCAGTAGTGAGGCATATCGTTTACCTATGATGACCCCTATGATTGAAAGCACCAAAGTAACCAAAGCAATGATCAAAGAGGTCGATAAAATGGAGGTGTTTAGAAGGGCTAAACTAATTCCTATGGCTAAGGCATCGATACTGGTCGCCAATGAGACGCTCAGCATAGGGACAAATCCTGTCCCAGGATCTACTTCACAACTAAGATCCTTGACTTGTAGACCTTCATAGATCATTTTCCCACCGATAAGGGTTAATAGAATAAAGGCAATCCAATGGTCATAGTTATTGATCAGGGCGCTAAATGATAAACCTAGGGTATACCCCAACCAGGTCATAAAGCCTTGAAAGAAACCAAAATAGAGTCCTATTTTAAGAGCAAATCTAAAACGAGTGTCTTTGGTACATAAGCCCTTAACCAAAGCTACTGCGAAAGCATCCATAGATAATCCAATACCGATGATGATGATCGATGTGAAATCCATCTTTTCTCTTTTCTAGCAAATAAAAACTCATATCCGCTTGGTTATGAGTCTCTTTGTTTAAGGTTTGCCAGATGATTGCTCATCGGGTTGTTGACAAAACCGCACAAGGTGCCAAGTACTCCCTCATATCATCACAATTTTAGTTGAAGGCATTGACCCTGTCAAGTTGAGTTTGATTTATTAACGTTTAAGCAGTTTCCTTAGATCTTCTTTAAGAAAGATCCATAAAGACACAGCGATATAGGCTCCTTGAATCCATAGTTCAAATGACTCAAGGTTATGGGAAAATTCTATTAGACCCTCTACGAATAAGTCAGATCCAATATAGATCAACACCAAACCTAAGATCTTAAAGATCCATTTTAAGTTGAGCTTGATCGAGGATTTAAAAATAACGATTCCAATTAGTACAGCTAAACCGATGCCTAAGATCGTTCCTATCGCCACTTCATTGGCTTGAGTGCTTAGGTTGGCTAAGGTAAACACAACCAACTCTGAGCCTTCTCTTAGAATCCCAAAGAAAGCCAATAAGGCTAAACCGATTCCCGTTGATGTTTTTGAGACCTTGTTGGTTAATGAGGCAGAAGCATCTGAGTTTTGTTGAGATAACCAGATGACGAAATAAGCAATAAGACCTGAAGCAACCAGCATCATGATGCCTTCGATGATTTCAAGGGTTTCTTCTTCTAGGGCTTGCGCTGAACTATAAAGTAAGAATCCTCCAATCAAACTAACGAGTAAACCAGCAACACTACCGATATAAACATAAGGTTTAAGTTTATCTTTATGTTG
>CAZXTB010000103.1:0-5573 GCA_964643535.1 uncultured Erysipelotrichaceae bacterium
CAACCTGATCCAAAACGCGTCTTAGCTGCCGTATTGAACTTATCTTTTAGACCTTCTAAAGAACCAAAATCACGATTGATCAAATGAAGTAGTTTTGCGGTGGGTTCTTTATAAGTAGGGGTCAATAGTTTCCAAAACAAGGCATGATTATAATGGCCTCCCCCATGATTGGTGACTGCCATACGAATATCGGAAGGTACGGAGTATAGATTTTGAAGTAATTTTTCCAGTGGAACGTCATAGAGTTCTGGATGTTTATCCAAGGATGCGTTGAGATTATCTACGTAAGCTTGGTGGTGTTTCGTATGATGGATCGTCATAGTTTGCGCATCGATGTGAGGCTCTAAAGCAGCCACCTCATAAGGCAATTTCGGTAAAGTATAGGTCATTATGTGTTTCTCCTGTGGTTACCCACACTCTACCAAGAAGCCCTTTGTTTATCAATCCAAATGACCAAGTAAAGATCTCAAAAAAAAGACACTCATCATAAGTGTCTATTTCATAATTAATCGTTGTTGGCTGCTTTTCTACTCCCCACTACTTTAGAGAGGGCTTTTAAGACCGTAGGGACAATGAGTCCTGCGGAGAGGATCTCAAGAGATCCATTGAGTGAGATCACAAAGGTAAAGATATACGCTAAACCTTGATTAAAGGTCACCAATCCACTAGAGGCAAATAAGAAGATGGCGGTCAAAACCAAGACCGTATTGGATAAGGCACCTAATATGGAAACGATCAGATGTCTTGCGAAATCAAACTTGATGAGTTTCTTAAGTCCTAAGGCAGAATATGAGATGATCAAACCAACCAAGATACGAGGTAAGATCGACACCAAAGGATTCACAAAGATGGCAGCCTCTGGTGTCCCTAAGGTTGTCGCATAGTGCCATGAGGTTACTCCCCAAGTGGTTCCTAAGACAAGACCTCCAATAGGACCTGTAAGTATAGCTCCTATAATGACAGGGATATGAACGATCGTAATCGAAAAGAAGCCTGTGGTAATGTAGCCTAAGTTAGGGATATAGGTCATGATCATGATCATGGCCATCATTAATCCTAAGGTGGTAATCATCATCAAACGTTGTCTATTTCTGGTCATGGGACTCCTTATCTGTTGATTCAACAGAATGAACTCACACTAATGAAGTGGTTCTTAATTCAAGTTTAGTTGAGGGGTGGATGCTTGTCAATGAAGAGAAGCACTATCGTATGAAGGTTCCTTCGTCGAGTTCCTTAAAAGCTTCCATCAATTCAGCTTGGGTATTCATAACGATGGGTCCTCCAAAAGCGACTGGTTCGTTTAGTGGTAAACCTTCGAAAAGAACGAAACGGCTTTGGACTTTAGCGTCTAAGGCAAGGGTATTTCCTTTCTCAAAGAGCGCTACAGAATGATCATGGACTGAACTTTGATCAGAGGTATTGCTTAAGAGGCCTTCAAACAGATACAAGAAAACGGTCTTATCAATTGGGGTCTCTAGTTCAAAATGAGCCCCAGCATTGAGATGGACATCTAAGATTCTGGCTTGGACATATTTAGGTTGAACCAAAGGCTTCTTGCCTTGTAGTTCTCCTGATATGACACGAATGGTTTGGTCTTCCTTTATGATTTCTAAAATATCTTTGGCTTTGATGTCCCAATAAGCAGGTTGTGTCATCTTATGGGCTTTGGGTAGATTAATCCATAGTTGTAGTCCCAACATCCTTTTTGCTTCTAATGGCATCTCTTGATGAATGATCCCACTGCCTGCTGTCATCCATTGGGCTTCATTGTCGCTTAGAAGACCCTTATTGCCCAGTGAGTCTTGATGTTCAATCTTACCTGAAATCAAGTAGGTGAAGGTTTCTATGCCTCTATGAGGATGCCAAGGAAATCCTTTTGTATAATCCTTAGGATTACTTGAATCAAAGGCATCCAGCATCAAAAACGGATCGATGTCTCTGACTTCTCTTGCGCCTAAGACGCGTGTCAATTTAACCCCTGCCCCATCTTGGGTGGCTTGTCCTTTAATGATTTTCTTTATGTTTCTACTCATAATTGGCTCCTCGCTTTACATCCATCAGTATAAACGCTAAACTAAACATAGCCCAGTTGAATGACTGTCGGAGACTTATGAACGCCCTGAAACCTTATACCTTAAACGAAATCACATTAAAGAATAGAATTGTGATGCCTCCTATGTGTATGTATCAAGCCAAAGATGGCTTCGTTAATCTTTTTCATATTTCTCATTATTCAACACGAGCCATGGGTAATGTGGGTTTCATCATCATGGAAGCCTCAGGGGTTACTCCTGGTGGAAGGATCACCGACAATGATCTTGGGATCTATAAAGATGAACACATCGCAGGTTTAAAGTTGATCGTAGATGAAGCTCATCGATATGGAGCTAAGATTGGGATCCAATTGGGTCACGCTGGACGTAAATCAGAAGCCTCAGAGCTTCCTCATTTAGCGCCTTCCCCACTTGCTTTCTCACAGGATTATCTCATACCTAAAGAGATGGATAAACAAGACATCAAAAACGTCATCGAAGCCTTTAAACAAGCTGCCATAAGAGCCGATAAAGCAGGCTTCGATGCGATCGAACTTCATGGGGCCCATGGCTATCTCATCAATCAATTCATGTCTCCTTTAACCAACACAAGAACGGATGAATATGGGGGATCTTTAGAAAATAGAGGTCGCTTCGTCAGAGAAGTCGTTGAGGCGGTTTCTAGTGTATGGCCCAAAAACAAGTGGTTACTCATCAGAGTATCCGCTGAAGAATATGATCCACAAGGCAATCATCCTGAAACAGTCGCTGAAATTTTAAAACCCATCAAAGATAAACTGGATCTAATCCATGTCTCATCAGGATCCGTCGTTGTTCGTAATATTCCACTTAAACCGCTTTATCAAGTTGATTTCGCAAAAACAATCAAAGCCATCTTAAATAAGCCTGTCATCGCTGTAGGGCTTATTAATTCGGTTGAGGAAGTTGAAACAGCACTACAAGATGTAGAATTGGTTGCCTTAGGAAGAGAGCTTCTACGCAACCCCAACTGGGTCAATGCGTTGATTGCCCAAGAGGGAGATTTACCTCACGTGTTTAAACCTTATATGAGAGGATTTAGAAAATGAAAAAATGGAGCCTAGTATTATTGCTTATCCTAAGTGGTTGTATTTCTCAAAAACCACCGGTCATTGTTTATCCTGAGGATCAAATCCATGCGGACTTGGTGGCTTTTCCTGTCATCTCTAGTTTCGACTTGGTGATGGTAGGAGATGCGATCGTTCATAGTAATGTGTATGATGATGCCTTAAAAGGCGGAAAATATGACTTCACCGATATGTTGGATCTGATGAAGCCTGTTATAGAACCTTATGATTTGGCTTTCTACAATCAAGAAACTATCTTAGGAGGAACTACTCTTCCGATCTCTAATTATCCTCGTTTTAATTCTCCTCAAGAGTTTGGAGATGCGATGGTAGATGCGGGATTCAACTTAGTTTCTTTGGCCAACAATCACACCAACGATGTTGGAATCAAAGCCATTAAACTTTCGGATGACTACTGGAAAACCAAAGACGCCATTACTTCTGGTGCTTATGCGACCCAAGAGGAAGCCGATGCGGTTCATATCTATTCTCAAAACGGAATATCCTTTGGATTTCTTGCGTATACGTATGGGATCAATGGGACTTACTTAGCTCCAGAAAATCAATTCATGGTGGATCGAATCGATCTAACTAAAATGGAAGTCGAAATCAAAGCCTTAAGACCTTTGGTGGATGTCTTGATCGTTTCTGTTCATTTTGGATCAGAGTATCAAAACTATCCTAATTCTTATCAAAAAAATGTCGTCGCGAAATTAGCAGAATGGGATGTCAACATCGTCATAGGCAATCATGCCCATGCGATTCAACCCATAGATTGGGTCGATGGTACCTTGGTCTATTATGCCTTAGGTAATTTCCTTTCTGGACAAAACGGAACCGCCCAACTCATCGGTTTAACTTCTTCGATTAAAATAAACAAGGTTACGTATGGGGACAGTAGTACGATTCAACTGACTGATCTTAAAGTGGATCTCAACTATAACTATTATGATTCTCATAAACGTAATGTCAGGATCTATCCTTGGGATAAGGTCACCACATCGATCTTACCTGAAAAGGCCTATTGGGAAGCTCATTTCCTAAAGATCGTTAATTCGATGGGGACTGATATTAGCTTTGGTAGTGTAGAAAAAGACTAAGGACGCACATGCGTCCTTTATTTTGTCTTGAATGAGAATGGAATCTGTTGTATCATGGTTCGCATTTTTAAGTAAGCATCTGCGCGATCAAATTGTTCCTGAGTCATCTTAGAAGATGGGGTCAAATCATAGACGGTCTTTAAGAGATAGAATCCATTGCCTAAATCAACATCCCCTTCACTCATGACGACAGAGTCATTCATAAAGCTTCGCATTTTACCCACGGTATTTCCAGAATATAATTTTAATCGACAGATCAATTCTTCTCCACCATTGGTCTTCATCCAAAAGGTCAATTCCCCAAAGTTTTCTCGAACCACCATATCATTAGGCAGTTTTCCTAAATAATTAAACACATAAGGAAGACCTGATGGGATAATGGCTGTCACATCTTCATCCGGACTCGTTGTATTTGAAGGGTTCAGGATCACTTTCGCTAAGCTTCCTTGACCAGCCTCATAATGCGTAAATTCGGTTAGATCATACACCATATCGACCCCACGACTTATTCTTGAGATCTGTTCTTGTAAAACATCTAGTCTTAAGTCCTCTTTTTCTAAGAGTGCGATTTTTCTATCCAAGGACTTTAGATAAGCTTCATTTTCATGTAGTCTATCAAACAAGACATTGATACAAAGGGCCAGTCCTATGATAACGAGAACTAAAACACTGATAAGACCCCCTTTAATGTATTTCTTAAAGAAATCCATCAAAGAAGGCTTACCCTCATTGGCGATCTCAGCGATCTCAAGAGGATCTCCCATTTCTTCTTTGATTCGTTGTTGGGCTTCATCGGATGTGTTTACTTCTAAAGCCAAAGCATCCTCAAAATGAGCCTCTAGTTCTTTCTTTAGTCTTCTTTTTAAGAAAGGATTGTTGATATGAGTGGTTGCTTCATGGATATAGTCTTTCTTAATTGAGGACATAATGACCTCCTAAAACAGAGTTGACTGAGCTTTGAAAGCTTTCCCATTGTTTCTTCTCATTGGCCAACTGATGTTGACCACTGACGGTAATGGCGTAATAGCGACGTTCTTTACCACTCTCAGCGATCTTGATCGTTGAGGTAAGATATCCATTTTTTTCTAAACGATATAGGATGGGATACAGTGTCCCTTCTTTAAACTGAAAGACGGTCTTTGATAAGAGTTCCAGTTCTTTGATGATTTCATACCCATACATTTCTTTACGTGAAAGCAAAGATAGGATCATCATATTAGAACTTCCACCTACTAAATTTTTGTCCATATACTTAGACCTCCTAAGTATCATTATAATTAGTAGGTCTAAGTATGTCAAGAAAAAATCACCGAAGTGATTTTTTAAATGTATTA
>CAZXTB010000104.1:0-5550 GCA_964643535.1 uncultured Erysipelotrichaceae bacterium
AGTCAAGGCTTAGAATGTAGTGCTAAATTCAGATATCGTCAGAAAGATCAAAAAGTAAGCATAAAATCAAGAGGAGCAGATACCCTCTTGGTTGAATATAAGGCACCCATAGCTTCGGTCACTCCTGGTCAGGAAGCTGTTTTCTATCTAGGAGATGTATGTTTAGGGGGTGGGGTCATAGAGGATGTCATGGTTGATCAATTGGGTCTACAAGAAAGATTAAAGGCAAAACGATGAATATTTTCAAAAACATTAAAGAATCAAGTCCACTATCCTCATTCGATGTGGTCATTCTTCTCGTCACATATTTCTTGGGATACTTACTTTTGTTTCCTGGGGTCCTCTACGTGATCGATCTATTGATTCCAGGATTTTATGCTTTACCTTATACAGATGTTATTTTTCACACGGTTATGACCTTGGTTTTCTTGTTTCTAGGATCTAAACTACTGATTGAATCCAATAAACATTGGTCATTGATGGCGATCTATACGCCCATCATTGGGGCTATGTTTATGATTTGGGGATCAGCTTTCCTTGGGATCCTCATACAAACCCTCAGTGGACAAAACGACTCCGTCAATCAAAACTTACTTTTCGAAATGTTTAAACAAAATAGACTTTCGATTATGGTCCAAGCGATTATCTTCGCCCCCATCGCAGAAGAAATCATATTTAGAGGCGTCATCTATAGACACTTTAAAAAAGCAGGTCGATATTTAGTCCCTTTGATCGTTTCTACCTTATTGTTTGCCTCTATGCATTCGCTGAATGCGATATTGACAGGACAATGGATCGATCTTTGGTTCATTCCAATGTATGCCTTTATGTCTTTGATCTTATCTTATACCTATGAAAAAACTCAGAATCTATATTCGGCAATTTTTCTTCATTGTATCAACAACTCGATTTCGATCTTAGCGATGATGTATACCGTATCCAACACCCTTAAATAATGGAAACCATTGAGATTACTGGTCGATTAATCAAGACTATTTTTCATTCTGAAGCGAACCTATTTACGGTAGGTGTTTTTAAGCTATACGATCTTAATGAGAAAGATGTTACTGTTACAGGTTATTTTCCTAAATTCAATAAAGACCTCTTGATTGCCTTAAGCGGATCTTATCTTGAGCATCCTCGATATGGGATGCAATTTCAAGTGACCCATTATCGACGTATCTTACCTACTGATCGAGATTCCATCATCAACTACCTAAAATCCCCTCTTTTTAAAGGGATTGGTAAAGGCTTTGCGGAAAAGCTTGTCGATAGCTTTGGGGAAGATGTCTTAAATCAACTCAAAGAAGACATCACCATCGTTAGATCCATCAAAGGATGGACAAAAGTTAAAGAAGAAGCACTTTATGAAGGACTTATTTTAGCTGGCCAAAGCGAAGAAGCCATGAAGTTTTTTACGACTCATGGTTTAGGGATAAGAAACATCATGAGATTGGATCGAATCTATGGAACCCAAGTCTTAGAAATCGTCAAAGAGAATCCTTATCGATTGGTTGAAGAAGTCGATGGGATTGGTTTTATTACCGCTGATAAATTGGCGATGTCGATGGGCTTTGAAGCCGATGATCCACGTCGATTAAGAGCAGCATTGATCATGATGATCATGAATGAATGTATGCGTACAGGAGACAGTTACGTTGAATTTGATGTTTTAGAAAGACAATTTGCGAAAGAATTCAGTGATCATCAACATAATTTTGACAGTGTTTTAGATGATTGTGTTCGTCAAAGAAAAATCATAAGAATGGATCAACGTTATTTTCATCCATCTCAATATACCACCGAGAAATTCATCTCAGCTTATTTTGAAACTTATCCCAATGAAGCTTTAGATCCAGTGGACATGGATGATCTCGATAAGGCCCTTTTTGAGCGAGAAAAAAGATTGGCCATTCATTATGATCTTCTTCAAAATACGGCCATCCATACTTTCTTCTCAGAACCAATCACCATTTTAACGGGTGGACCAGGAACGGGTAAGACGACGGTCGTAGGGGCAATGATCGACCTCTATAAGACCCTTTATTCTACCTCCTCGGTTATTTGTTGCGCCCCTACTGGAAGAGCCGCTAAACGTCTTAATGAGCTTACAGGAACCGATTCTACCACCATTCATGCCTTACTTAAATGGGATCTAGAAACAAATACCTTTGGGAAGAATGAAGCTGATCCTTTAAGTTTAGATTGTTTGATCATTGATGAATTCTCTATGGTAGATACCTGGTTGTTTGGTAATCTTTTAAAAGCCGCAAAGAATGTTAAGAAGATACTCATCGTTGGGGATGTCGATCAGTTGCCTTCTGTATCTCCAGGATCAGTCCTAAGAGATCTGATCGACTCTAAACGTTTCAACACCATTGCCTTACAAACCATCTATAGACAAAAAGAAGGATCAGACGTCATCGAATTGGCCCATCAGATACGCGAAAACAAAGTGGATTTAGAAGGTTTAACCAAAGACATCCGTTGGATCGATTGTAGTGCCATCGAAGTCAAACAGCTTATCCTAGATATCATTGAACAGGGTCTACAAAAAGGCTACTCTGTCAGTGATATCCAAGTCTTAGCCCCCATGTATAATCGACAAGCCGGAATAGACGCCTTGAATCACGCGGTTCAAAAAATGGTGAACCCACCCAGTTCTGATCGAAAAGAACTTCAAATCAGCTATGTGACCTTTCGTGAAGGTGATAAGATCTTACAGTTAAAAAATCAACCCCCAGACGATGTCTATAATGGAGACATTGGAATTTTAATCGAAGTCATTCACGCGAAAGATGATGAGAATAAACAAAATCGACTGGTGGTAGATTTTGATGGACGTATCGTCGAATATACCTCAGAATCTTTCATCAACATCACCTTAGCCTATTGTATCTCCATCCATAAATCTCAAGGCAGTGAATACCCGATCGTCATTTTACCTGTCTTAAATGAACAAAAAATCATGCTTCAACGACGACTCTTATATACGGCCATAACACGAGCTTCAAAGTCACTTATCTTGATCGGAGAAAAGAGTGCTTTCCTTTATGGCTTATCTCGAAAAGATGAAAATCCCCGTAAAACATGTTTACTAGAATACTTGTCTGAGTCCTAATAAAAGTGCTAAACTAAAAAAGGAGTCCTCCTATGAACAAGAAAAAAGCCTTCCTAACAATAGGAATCAATGCGTTAAGCTTTCCGATTTTTTTACTGTTCTTCTATTCAAAACTTCCGGAAACTATCCCCATGCAGTTTTCATTGTCTGGAAAAGTGAACTGGAGCTTACCACCGAATGTTGCCCTTTTTGCTTTTGTAAGTTTCTTTGTTGTTTATGTTGGACAAGTAGTGTTTCGTTTTAAAGATGAAGAAACTTATCCTAAAAAGGACACTGTACTCGCCATCATTCTGCCTGAATTGTTTATCGCTATTTTGGTTATATCGATGATCATCAAATAAGGAGCCCTCATGATCGAAATCACATCCGTCAGTAAAACGTATTCAGGAAAGGTCAAAGCCGTTAATAACTTGACCCTAACCATTCAACCAGGAGAAATAATTGGATTTATTGGACCCAATGGGGCTGGTAAAACCACCACCATTAAAATGATGACCGGTATCTTAAAACCAGATACTGGCGCCATCAAGCTCAATGGGATCGATATCCAAGCACAGCCTTTAGAAGCCAAACGTCAATTCGGTTATGTATCGGATAACCCAGATTTGTTTTTACGTTTAAAAGGCATTGAATATCTAAACTTTATGGCCGACATTTATGAAGTTCCTGTGTCGGAGCGACGTGAACGCATCGATCGCTATGCGACGATGTTTGAGATGAGTACTGCACTGAGCGATAAGATCCTCTCCTATTCTCATGGGATGAGACAGAAAATCATCTTGATGGGAGTCTTAATTCATGATCCTTCCATTTGGATCTTAGATGAACCATTAACAGGTTTAGATCCTCAATCCGCTTACTCTTTAAAAGAAACCATGAAACTACAAGCCGATTTAGGTAAGACCGTCTTCTTTTCAACCCATGTGTTGGAAGTGGCTGAGAAATTATGTACAAAAGTCGCCATCATTAATAAAGGTCAGATCTTATACTATGGTACCTTAGAGGAACTGAAAAAGAATCACGAAGGCAAATCCTTGGAAGACATCTTCTTAGAGGTCACCTCAAATGCGTAGTTTTTGGGCTTTGTTTATCGTCACCCTTAAAAACACTTTAAGTCTCGTCGACTCAGGCAAGAAAAAATCCATATGGACCCGTTTATTACCTGCTTTCTTAGTGGTCGCTTTTATTCCGACCTTATTTAGTTTCTATATGATGGCTGAAGAAGCCTTAAAATTATTGATTCCTCTTCAACAAGCTGGGATCATCTTGGGATTGATGTTGACAGCGATGTCCTTGATGATTTTCTTTTTAGCCATCTTTTTGATTCCGGCAGTATTCTATTTCTCAAAAGATGTTGAAGTCTTGTTGGCTTTACCTTTAAAAGCACATACCATCGTATCCGCAAAATTGGCCGTCAGTATGATTTATGAATACATCTCGGTATTTATCATTGGTTTACCGGTTCTAGCGGCTTATGTGGTCAACGTAAAACCAGAACCTTTATTTTATGTAATTACCTTGGTGGTATTGATTTTCGCACCTCTTATCCCATTAATCCTAGCGGGTCTTATCGTCATGATCGTTATGGCTCTGTTTCCGAAAGCCAGAAATCGAGACCTCTTTAATTACTTAAGTGGTTTTGTGGCTTTGGCTTTTGCGATTGGGATCAATCTCTCAGTTAATTCCGTCGTTCAAATCGATTCTCAAAGTATGATCACCCTGTTGATTCAAGGCAACAATTCGTTGACAGGGATCTTTGGTTATATGATCCCAAGTATTCCTTTCGCGCTCAATGCGATGGTTCATTTGAAGGTAGTCGATTTATTGATCAGTCTCGCCATCGCAGGTGGTTTTGTGGTCATCTTCTTAGGCGTCTCAGATGTGGTCTATTTTATGACCGCCGTTGGGGTCAATGAGACTGGGGCATCACGTAAGAAGCTTAAAGACAAAGCCTATTCTAAGATGACCTTAAGATCTAATCCCATCTTAACTTATACTTTTAAAGAGTTGAAGTTGATGATTCGTACTCCTATTTATCTTTTAAACAATATTTCAACAGTCATCTTGATGCCTGTGATCTTATTAGGTTCATTGATGACTGGAGTCGGGTCTCAAGATGAAGTCATCGTCGCGATAAAAACCATTCCTTGGAATGATCCTAATGTATTGGCTTATGTGTTGGCCGCAGGAGCTGCCATAGGCTTGTTTATGAGTTCCTTAAATTTAATTACAGTAACTGCAATCTCAAGAGAAGGCAGTAATGTCTACTTTATGAAGTTTATCCCTATGTCTTACTTTAAACAGATCCAAGCGAAAGTATATAGTGGACTCATTATAAGCTTCTTAGGAATTGTATTTATGTTGGTTCCTTTTGGGATCATCTTAGGTATTCCTCTTCTATTCATCTTTTTAGCTTTCATTGCTGCTCT
>CAZXTB010000105.1:0-5532 GCA_964643535.1 uncultured Erysipelotrichaceae bacterium
TCAGATGCCAACGGTGATCCACTCACCTATACTGTTTTGACCCAACCAACGCATGGGACCCTATCAGGAACGGGTCCAGATGTTCATTATGTTCCTGCTGCTGATTATTTTGGCTTAGATTCCTTTACCTTTAGTGTTAATGATGGCCAAGTTGATTCTAATATTGCGACGGTAACGATCACCGTAGGAAGCATCAATGATGCCCCTGTCGCTGATTCTCAAACCGTAACTACACCAGAAGATACAGGCATAGACATTACTCTAACAGGTTCAGATCTAGAATTAAGTCCACTTACGTTCATTAAATTGACTGATCCAGCCAGTGGCGTATTAACAGGATCAGGGACCAGCTATCACTTCGAACCTGCCCATAATTTCTTTGGTCAAGTAAGCTTTACCTTTAAAGTAAATGATGGGATTAGTGATTCAAATGTTGCGACAGTTACGATCAACGTAACAGCCGTCAATGATGGTCCTACCGCTTTTGATCAAACTCTTTCTACTCCAGAAGATACAGGTCTTAACATTACCTTGACAGGTAGTGATCCTGAATCTGATCCATTAACGTTTATTAAATTATCTAATCCAGCCAGTGGCGTATTAACAGGATCTGGATCTTCCTATCATTTCCAACCAGCTTTAGATTTCTTTGGACAAGTCACCTTTACATTTAGAACATATGATGGAAATCTTTATTCTAATGTTGCCGTGATTACAATCAATGTTGGGACCGTCAATGATGCTCCTACTGCTTTTGATCAAACCTTATCAACATCAGAAGATGTTGATTTAGATATCACTTTAGCAGGCCTAGATCCTGATGGTGATCCATTGACTTATCATGTATTAAGCTTACCTGAACACGGATCTTTAGTAGGAACAGGGTCAGATGTAACGTATGTACCTAATCCTAATTACTATGGATCAGATAGTTTTACCTTCAAAGTAAATGATGGCACAGTAGACTCTAATATCGCCACCATTACCATCACCGTAAGAGGCGTCAATGATGGCCCAAGCGCTTTTGATCAGACGCTTTCTACTCCAGAAGATACAGGTCTTAACATTACCTTGACGGGTAGTGATCCTGAATCCGATCCATTGACGTTTTTCAAATTATCAGATCCAGCCAGTGGCGTGTTAACAGGATCTGGATCTTCCTATCATTTCCAACCAGCTTTAGATTTCTTTGGACAAGTCACCTTTACATTTAGAACATATGATGGAAATCTTTATTCTAATGTTGCCGTGATTACAATCAATGTTGGGACCGTCAATGATGCTCCTACTGCTTTTGATCAAACCTTATCAACATCAGAAGATGTTGATTTAGATATCACTTTAGCAGGCCTAGATCCTGATGGTGATCCATTAACTTATCATGTATTAAGCTTACCAGAACACGGATCTTTAGTGGGAACGGCTCCCGATCTAACCTATGTGCCTAATCCTAATTACTATGGATCAGATAGCTTTACCTTTAAAGTAAATGATGGCACAGTAGACTCTAATATCGCCACCATTACCATCACTGTAAGAGGCGTCAATGACGCTCCTATCGCTGATGACCAATCCTTATCAACACCAGAAGATACAGGATTAGATATTACCTTGACAGGTAGTGATCCTGAATCCGATCCTTTAACGTTTATCAAACTATCAGATCCAGCCAGTGGTGTATTAACTGGTTCGGGTTCTTCCTATCATTTCCAACCAGCTTTAGATTTCTTTGGACAAGTCACCTTTACCTTTAAAGTAAACGATGGTGAATTAAATTCTCCTATAGCGACTATCACGATTACAGTAAACTCAGTCAATGATATCCCTACTGCTTTTGGTCAAACCTTATCAACTCCAGAAGATGTTGATTTAGACATCACTTTAGCAGGCCTAGATCCTGATGGTGAACCATTGACTTATACCATCTTAACCTTGCCTGAACATGGTACTTTAGAAGGAACGGCACCTGATCTAACCTATGTGCCTAATCCTAATTACAATGGACCAGACAGTTTCACCTTTAAAGTAGATGATGGCACAGAAGATTCTAATATTGCCACCATCGACATCAACGTAAGCAGTGTAAACGACGCTCCAGTCGCTGATGACCAATCCTTATCAACCGCAGAAGATACAGGATTAGATATTACCTTGACAGGATCAGATCTCGAACATGATCCGTTAAGTTTCATTGTTGTTTCAGGACCAAGCTATGGCTCACTTACTGGAAGAGGTGCTGATCTTCATTACGAACCAAATTTAAATTACTTTGGACCAGATAGTTTCACATTCAAAGTCAATGATGGTGATTTGGATTCACCTGAAGCTACTGTCACCATTATAGTAACCCCAGTCAATGATGCTCCTGTAGCTGATGATGCCAGTTTCTCAGTCGATGAAGGTGGACAGTATTTAGGTCACGTTTGGGCTCATGATGTTGATCCACACGCAGTTCCATTACTGTTTGTCCCAAATATCTTTATTTCATTCCTAGATTACAGTGTTGTTGTTTGGCCACAATATGGCAGCTTGGTTTTCAACCTCGATGGTTCTTATACCTATACCCATAATGGTAGTGAAAATCCAACTGACTTCTTTACTTTCAAAGCCAACGATGGCCAACTTGATTCTAATGTCGCAAGAGTAGACATTACCGTTAATCCGCTCAATGATGCTCCTATCGCTTACCCTGATGACTTTGCACTCTTCTTAGGAGGCTTACATGAAGGAAGCTTAATTGCATCAGATGCTGAAAATGATGCCTTGTCTTGGATCGTTGTAGATGCTCCACTTTATGGGTCTTTGGTTCTTAATCCTGATGGAACTTATGATTATCAACATAATGGAGACAACGCTCTTGCTGATTCGTTTACGTATAAAGTGAATGATGGATCCGTTGATTCTAATGTTGCTACAGTTTCTATTACAGTAACAGTATTACCTATAGTCAATACCCCTCCTGGAACTTTACCAGAAGCGATTACTCTTGATGAAGGTTCAAGCTTAACGGATGCTGTTGGCGGATATGATGCGGATGGAGATCCAATCAGTTTCGTATTGGTATCGGATGTCGTAAATGGAACATTGACTTTCAATGCCAATGGAACTTACACCTATACACATAATGGGACTGAGACGATCGCAGACAACTTCCAATTTAGAAGTTATGATGGAAAGGCAACCTCTACAGTTAGAACATCGCCCGGGACTGAAGACACTGGCAGGCATTACCATCAATCCAATCAATGACGCTCCAGTAGCCGTCAATGGTGAAGATGAAACAGATTTCAACACAGTATTAACTGGAAACATCCATGATTTGATCAGTGATGTCGATAGTGCCAACTGGACCTTAGGTCTAGTCGTTAGTGTTGCTCATGGAACCTTGGTCTTAAATGCCAATGGTACCTTCACCTATACCCCAAATACAGACTTTAGTGGAGAAGACAGCTTTACCTTCAAAGCCAATGATGGTGGTCTCGATTCAAATATTGCGACCTATACGATCACTGTCAATGAAGAAGTCATCATTGATGACCCAGATACTCCTTTAAATCCATTAAACTACTGGTGGGTATTCCTACTTGGTTTATTATTCATCCTCATCTTCTTCTTAAGACCTAATCTAAAATATGCCTTAGTAGATAAGAATGGAAAAGAAACTACAATTAGACGCCATATCTTCGCCAACGGTAAAGATGATCTCTTCATCGATATCGACGATAAGAATATCGAAGGTTTGGTTAAAGTAGATCTAGTCCTTTATAAACAATTGGTTAAGAGAGAACAAGGACAGAAGATTACCTTCAACTTGTTTAAGAAACCAGTTAGAACGATCGTTATTCCTGAAGACATGAAGGATGCGATTGAAGATCAGATTAAGCTATAAGACAAAGAAGGATACCGAATCATCGGTATCCTTTTTCTTTATTGTGAAATTTACTCAAAACGGTTGTATTTACAGTTTGGTGCTATAATGAGGGTGTAGACATAGACGTATCAAAGACTTTCAGAGTTACTATGGGACATAGTGGATCTTGCATTAAGTTGCTTCCTCTAGGCTTAAAACAATGAAATTCTTTTTCATTCCAATCTTAGATTTAAGGTTAAGTTTATAGGCATATCCATCCTTCATGATCCAGTAAAGTGTGTGTGGTGAAGAGATCATGGGAGATGATATGATAGTTTAGATGTATAGGGTTAGAAGTGATTAGGAAGTGCTTAGTAGTGATGTTGTGCATTGTCGTGAGTGCAGAGCCTTTGATTGTCTTAGGGCAGTGAAGTGTTGTGCAAAGACGTTGATGAATAGAATGGAAGGGCATAGAAAAGGAATACCGAATTCGGTATTCCTTTTTATTTTAGTCGATTATAGATAATACTTGAGTATAGTAATTGACCCCATGAATCAAAGCTTCTTCATCAAAATTGAAGAAACAACTATGAACAGGATAAGTATAGTTTTTAAGCTCGTTGCTAGTTCCTAAGAATGCAAATAGACCAGGTACTTTCTGTTGATAATAGCTGAAGTCTTCCGCAAACATCTTAGGTTTAACGACTTGAGTCAAACAGGTTAAGTTTTGAGATAAGAGATCATAGAGCTTGGCGTCATTGAGTACTGGTGGATAAGTATCGATTAAGCTTGCCTTGATTTGACAGCCACTTGAGATGGATAGACCACTAAAGAGGGCTTCTAATCGTTGATGGATAAGGCTCATGACTTGTGGATTAAAGGCTCTTGCGGTTCCAGTCAAGACCACTTCTTGAGGAATGATGTTGGGGGCTTCTCCACCTTTAATGGTCCCAAAGGTAATAACGGCTGTTTCTAAAGGATCGACATGACGACTAACGATGCTTTGTGCTCCTAAGATCAATTGGGCTGCACAAACCAAGGCATCTATTCCTTCATGAGGTTCAGCCGCATGAGCACTTTTACCTTGGATATGAATCTCAATCTCCATCGACTGAGCCATCATAGGTCCATTCGCAAGTCCTATAATGCCTTCTTCTAAACCAGGAAAGACATGGATCCCAAAGATCTTGGTGATGTTGAAGCGTTCGATGAGACCTTCCTCAACCATCACTCTAGCACCTCCTGGACCTTCTTCAGCAGGTTGGAAAACAAAAACCAAAGTATGTTTAAAGGGTTCTAAGTGAGCCACGCTTTTCGCAAATCCCAATAAGATCGCCATATGGCCATCATGACCACAGGCATGCATTTGACCATGGCTTTGAGATTGGAAATCAACTTGAGTTTGTTCCAATACATTAAGCGCATCCATATCTGATCTAAACGCAATGGCATCTTTACTAAGTCCAGCTTTGATCGCAATGACGCCTGTCTTAGCCATAATGATGGGTTCATATCCAAAAGACCTAAGTTCCTTTTGAAGATAAGCTGAGGTTTTAAAACAATCAAATCCAATCTCAGGGATCTGATGAAGATGTCGTCGAGTTTCTTTTAGATAATCCTTAAGTTCTTTATTGTCCATGGAATTCTCCCATCAGTACCTGCATGATTTGGATCGCATTAGA
>CAZXTB010000106.1:0-5520 GCA_964643535.1 uncultured Erysipelotrichaceae bacterium
GACCGATCATTTTGGTCGTAAGAAGATCATCGTCATATCGAATATGTTGATGGTGAGCTGTTTCTACATCAACGCCTTTATTCCGATCTCAACGATGACCATCGTTTTGTTTTTTATCTCTAGTTTTTTTGGGACGATACAAGGTCCTGCTTTTGACGCGATGTTGGCAGATAAGTCGACCTCTGATCAGCGCGCTAAAGCCTATTCATTAAGCTATATGGGCTTTAATCTAGGGTTTATTTTAGGTCCTAGTATTGGAGGATTCTTATTCAAAGACTTCTTATGGTTGGCTTTCTTGATCGATGGGACAACATCACTACTAGGAACCCTATTGATTTTGTTTTTTATAAAAGACACCAAGCTTTCAGATATTCGTCATACTTTGAACTCCTATGAACAAATCTCAGAAGGAGAAAGCACCTTTGAGATCATCATGAGATCTAAGACCTTATGGATCTATTTGGTGTGTAGTTCTATCGTAGGATTGATGTATACTCAAACGAATTTCCTGTTACCACTTCAATTGGTGGCAACCATTCCTCATTATTCTGAAATCTATGGCTTTATGAGCGCGTATAATGGATTGGTAGTCATCATCGCTACACCGCTATTGACTTTCTATTTAAGAAAAGTCAATGAGGTCAATAAATTTGGAATTGCGATTTTGTTTTTCATGAGCTCGTATATCGTGTATGCTTTTCTTGGGGGAGTTATCCCGCTCTTGTTTTTTGGGATGACCATCTTTACCATCGGAGAAGTCATCAATACGATCGCCAATGCGTCGTATTTCTCAAGACGAGTGCCTGCGAGCCATCGAGGAAGAATCTCTTCGACCTTAGGCATCGTTGCCTCCATCATTGGCGCCATCGCTCAGATTACTTTTGGCTTCGTGGTTGATCTATTGCCTTATCAGATGTGTTGGTTGATCATTATTTCATTAGGTTTATTGGCTTTAAGTTTGATTCCCTTATTTAGAAGAAATGATAAGCGAGATTATCACTTGCTTTACGAGGAGACACAATGAATGATCTTTTAAGATTTGCTTTCTTTCCCTGGATGATACTATTTCCAATCGTACTTATTTTGTTTTTAGTCGCACCGATCTTAATTGCCTTTGTGGTGTATAAAGATGCGGTTAAAAGAGATGTAGCTTCACCTTTCGTATGGGCACTGGTGGCGTCACTGGTTCCGTTTTATATTGGCTTACTCTTATATATCCTTGTGGGGGTTAATCAAGTGAATTTGGGGTCTAAACTATGAGTTATATCGACCTACATAACCATTGTATTCCCGCATTGGATGATGGGGTCAAGAATGAAGAAGAATCTTTGGAGATGCTTAAGTGTGCCGTCAAAAGTGACATCAAAATCATGTTTGCGACCCCACATAGAGAACCCAAAGGTCGTTTTAATCCGGACAATGATGAAGTCGTGAAAGCGTGTCGTCGATTAAGACGTCTTGCCAATGCGAATCAACTTAAAATAGACATTCGATATGGGGAAGAATTTAGAATCAAAACGGATTCCATCGATTTGATCCAAAACGATGAAGTCTTAGGTTATATGAACACAGACTATGTTTTGGCTGAATTTACCAGAACCAATGCCTTTTCTAAACTGATTCCTCAAGCGATTGAGGCTTTTCATCTAAAAGGCAAGAAGGTTTTGATTGCCCATCCTGAACGTTACTTTGATGATGTGAGTGAAGGGGTTGAGGCTTGTCGAAATTGGGTCAAGATGGGTTGTTTCTTACAGCTCAATCGAACTTCCTTATTGGGAGTTCATGGGGTCTTTGCGGAGAAGATCGCACATAGACTGATCAAAGAAGGTTTAGCACATGTCATCGCCAGTGATGCCCATGAAGGTGAAGGTATCCGTGTTTGTCGTTTGGATGATATCTATTTTATCGTTAAGAAAAAATATGGACAAGCCATCGCCGATATGTTGTTTCATACCAACCCTGAACATTTGATCAACAATGTTCCTATGGTTCCCATCCTTAGACCTAAGCGTCATCTTAAACTATTCTCTTATTTCGCTTCATCGAAAAAGAAAAAGATAAACGAGGAATAATATGGAAACAAAAAAAGTCTTATTGACAGGTGGATTAGGATACATTGGATCTCATATCATATCTTCTTTAAGTGATCCTTCACGAGCTTTGATTGCGGATGATTGTTCAAATTGCGATCTTAAGCAAATCGAAAGACTAAAACAAGTGATTCCTTTTAATAAGGATCAAGTCATCGTTTGTGATGTGGCTGATCTAGAGGAATTTGAGTCGATCTGTAAAAAGCATTCCATTGAGACGATCATTCATTTAGCGGGTTATAAAGCCGTGGGTGAATCGGTTAAGCAGCCTTTGGCTTATTACACCAATAATCTTAATGCCACCCTCAATGTCTTAAGGATGTGTGAAATATACGACGTAAAACATTTGATCTTTAGCTCATCGGCCACCGTCTATGGACCTCAAAGTTCTCCGATGGATGAATCTATGACCTTACTTAAGACCACCAATCCTTATGCGGAAACCAAAGCCATCAGTGAACGGATGATCGAAGATTATTGTCTTGTTCATCCTGAATTCTCTGCGACTTCTTTACGTTACTTTAATCCAGTAGGCGCTCATCCCAGTGGGTTCATCGGTGAGATCCCCAGTGGGATCCCCAATAATCTTTTGCCTTATATCCAACAAGTCGCCAGTGGAAAAAGACCTTATCTCAGTGTGTTTGGGAAGGATTATGAAACCAAAGATGGCACGGCGATCAGAGACTATATCCACGTGATGGATCTTGCGGATGCGCACATCTGTGTGCTGGATCATCCTCAAACAGGATATCGTATCTATAATGTAGGGACGGGTGTTGGGACTTCGGTTTTAGATCTCGTCAATGCGTTTGAGAAAGCCACAGGGGTTAAGATTCCTACCCAAAATGCCCCAAGAAGGGCAGGCGATCTAAAAGAAAGTGTCGCCGATGCCTCTAGAATCAAAAAAGAATTGGCTTGGGAAAGTCACTATAGTATAGAAGACATCTGTAAAGACGCTTGGAATTTTGAAAAACATCAATCCATGTAGAGTGTTCAAACACGAGATTATCGTTATAATCTCGTGTTTTATAAAGTATAATAAGGAGTGTAAACTTTGTGAAAGATTGGTTTAGACCGATCTTTGGTCGGGAGCCATATGGAAATCAAAACATTTATTGAAAACTTAGAATCGCTTAATGTGGGCTTTTATACAGGGGTTCCTGATTCTCAACTGAAATCCTTGTGTGATTATTTGATCGCAAGCTATGGGATCAACAATACCCATATGATCGCGGTCAACGAAGGCAATGCCTTAGCTTTAGCCACAGGTTATCATTTGGCGACCGGTAAAGTGCCTTGTGTCTATCTTCAAAACAGTGGTTTAGGAAACATCGTTAATCCATTGGCTTCTTTGACCCATCCTAAAGTCTATGGGATACCGACCGTCTTTGTGGTGGGTTGGCGAGGCCAACCACAGGTTCATGATGAGCCTCAACACATCTATATGGGTGAGATCACTGAGAAAGTTCTCGTCGATCTTGATTTAAAAGTCATTCATCTAAGTAAAACAACCACTGAAGATGAATTAAAAGAAGCCTTGGTTGGGGTAAAAGAGAGTCTAGAAAGTGGTAAGAGTATTGCCTTTCTTGTCTCTAAGGATGCCTTATCGTCTTCCATTAAACAAAGCTATAAAAATGATTGTCCCATCTTAAGGGAACATTTGATCCAAGAGATCTTATCGGTAAGTCAAGATGGTTTAATCGTATCTACCACAGGAAAGACCTCTCGAGAAGTATTTGAAGTTCGTGAACAACGCAAGGAAAGTCATGAGAAAGATTTCTTAACGGTAGGTTCTATGGGCCATAGTTCAACGATTGCCTTAGGCTTAGCCCTTCATCAACCCACTCAAAAAGTCTGGTGTATCGATGGGGATGGGGCTGTCTTGATGCATATGGGCGCGATGGCTTTGATTGGAGATCGTCAACCTAAGAATTTGATCCATATCGTCATCAACAATGGGGCTCATGAATCTGTTGGGGGCCAACCTACCTCAAACACAAACCTTGAACTTTCTAAGATCGCTAAAGCTTGTGGATACAGTGTGGTCGTATCGGCTCATAATTTAGAAGAATTCAAACGTGCTTTAAGTGCTTCAACCCATTTAGAAGGTCCTATTTTTATCGAAATGAGATCAGCGATTGGATCTCGCGATGATTTAGGTCGACCTACTTCTACACCTTCAGAAAATAAAAAAGCCCTGATGAGCTTCATCAAAGAACATCAATGAAAGCCATCATTCTAAACTCTGGTCTAGGTAAACGGATGGGGTCATTGACTCAGCATCATCCTAAGTGTATGACCGAAATCTTAGGAGAGGAGACCATCCTCTCTCGTCAACTAAAATCACTGTTGAAGTTTGAGATCGATGAGGTCATCATCACCACAGGTTATTATGATGAAGTATTAAAGGACCATGTGAGCTCCCTTAAGCTTCCTCTTAAGATACGCTATGTCCATAGCCCTAAATACGCAACGACCAACTACATCTATTCGATCTATCTTGCGAGAGATTATCTCCATGATGATGTGATCTTGATGCATGGAGATCTCGTCTATGAATTTAAGATCTTAGAAGAAATGATGTCTTCTAAGAAATCCTTGATGACCATTAGTTCATCCTTGCCTTTACCTGAAAAAGACTTTAAAGCGGTGATCGAAAAAGAGAAGATCGTTAGAGTAGGAATCGATTGTTTCGATCATGCTGTAGCAGCTCAACCTTTATATAAACTCAATCGAAAAGATTGGGAAGTTTGGTTAAACGAAATCATCGTTTTCTGTGAAAACGAGTGGACTTCTGTTTATGCGGAGAATGCGTTCAATGAGGTCAGTCGTTTAATGAATCTAGAAGGCCTTGACGTTAGAAATCGATTATGCGGAGAAATCGATAATCCTATCGATTTAGAAATCATCAAAAACAGAGTGAAAGAGGAACACCATGACTAAAAAAGTGTATATGGGCTTTAGCACCGATGTGCTTCACGGCGGCCATATGGCCATCATTCAAAAAGCAGCGTCTTTAGGAGAACTTACGATTGGGATGTTGAGCGATGAAGCCATCGTTAGTTTCAAGCGTTTTCCGATTCTAAACTATGCAGAGCGTGTAAAATTGGTAGAAGCCATTAAAGGCGTGAATACAGTTGTTCCACAAGCTACCTTAAGCTACGCAGAAAACCTAAGAAAATACAAACCAGACATCGTCGTTCATGGGGATAACTGGAAGAGTGGACCTCAAAAAGCCATTCGCGATGAAGTCATTGAAATCTTAAAAGAATATGGTGGAGAACTCGTTGAGACTGCCTACGCTGATAATCCTGCCTATGAGGCTTTTGAGGCCGAACAGCGCAAGATTCTATCGATGCCTGATCAAAGACGTGGTCGTTTAAAAAAGCTTCTAGAAATGAAACCTTTGGTGTCTATTATGGAGGCTCAT
>CAZXTB010000107.1:0-5477 GCA_964643535.1 uncultured Erysipelotrichaceae bacterium
ATCTTAAACCCATCGTAGAAGACACTTATGGGATCTTGATTTATCAGGAACAAATCATGCAGGTCGCTCAAAAGATGGCAGGTTTTACCTTAGGCAAAGCGGATCTATTAAGAAAAGCAATGAGTAAGAAGGATCCTGAAAAGCTATTAAGTCTTAAACAAGAATTCATAGAGGGTTGTCTTAAAAAGGGCATAACCCAAATCCTCGCCACAGAACTTTATGAATTGATTTTTAAATTTGCGAATTATGGATTCAATAAATCCCATTCCGTGGCCTATGCGATGATCTCTTATCAAATGGCCTATCTAAAAGCCAATTACCCCAGTATGTTTTATGCATCGCTTTTAAGCTCAGTTATTGGGGGAGACCAAAAAACCAGCCAATACCTTGAAGAGGCCAAGCTTCATGGGGTTACGATTCTACCGCCTTCCATCAATGAATCTACTGAAGTTTATGAGCTTTCTGCTTCAGGGATACGTTTACCTTTACTCTTGATTCGAAGTGTAGGAGGAGCCGCTTGTCGAGAGATCCTCAATGAGAGAGCCCTAGGACAATTCACCAGTTTCCATGATTTCATTGCTCGTATCAATACCCATCGTTTTTCTAGAAGTAGTGTAGAGGCTTTGATTGATGCGGGGTCTTTTGATGAATTTGGTTATAATCGTAAATCTCTTTTGGCTTCATTAGATGAAGCTTATCAATATGCAGATCTTGTTAAGATCGAAGGCAAGGATCAAACCCGTATCGATTTAGGCTTGGTCATGACTCCTGATATCATCACCATCAAAGAGAATCCTCTTGAGAAAGCTGAAAGAGAAAAGCTGGTCTTGGGTTTCTATTTAAGTGATCATCCTTTATTTCACATCAAACAAGAACATAAGATAAGCACCAACATCCTCTCACTACAACCCAATAAGACCTCTGTAAAGCTCATTTGTATGATTAAGGGAATCAAGCAACATCGAACTAAGAAAGGGGACCTTATGGCCTTCCTAAGTCTCAGTGATGAATCCAGTGAATGTAGTGGCGTTTTAATGCCAAATCTCTATCAAGGTATAAGTGAACAGTTAATCAAGGGAATATTTGTTATGATAGAAGGGTATTGCGAAGAAGAAGGAAGTCTATTCATAAAAAAAATCGATTTATTAGCGAAAGCTGACTAACCCAAATTTTTGACATATTTATTGTTTACACTATACACGAGGTGAAACATGGCAAAGATACTTATCGTAGATGACGAAATCAATATCCGTAAAGTCGTCAAAGAATATGCGTTGGCCAATAATCACGAAGTCGACGAAGCAGAGAATGGATTAGAGGCCATCGCAAAGATCACCGATAATGATTATGATGTGGTCGTTTTAGACATCATGATGCCGAAAGTCGATGGTTTTAGTGCTTGTCGAGAAATCAAGAAAATAAAGGATGTTCCCATTATTATTCTTTCTGCTCGACAAGAAGAATATGATAAGCTCTTAGGTTTTGATTTAGGCGTCGATGATTATGTGGTTAAACCTTTTAGTCCTAAGGAACTGATGGCTAGAATACACGTGGTTATTTCTAGACACGCCAGCAATTCCAATACAATACTTTCCTTTGAAGGCTTATCTATAGATGAAGCTGCGAGAAATGTCTACATCGACGATGTACGTATCAATATGACCCCTAAGGAATTTGATCTTTTAATCTTTTTGATTAGAAATAAAAACATCGCGCTATCCAGAGAAGTCTTACTTGAAAAAGTATGGAATTATACTTTCTTCGGTGATGATCGCACAGTAGACACGCACATTAAAATGCTTAGGCATAGTTTAAAAAACTATCGGGATTATGTAAAAACCGTTAGAGGGGTAGGCTATAAGTTTGAAATTTAATACGCATAACATACGTACTCGAACTTGGATTTATTTCATAACCCTAACTTTGGGTATTTTAGGTATGTTGTGGCTCTTTCAGATCGTTTTGTTAAGTGCTACTTATCAAGACATGAAAGTCAATCAAGTAAGAGTGGTTGCGGATAAAGTACAAGTGGGCATCATAAACGATAATTTTACGATGTCGATTCAAGTTGAAGCGGTAAAGAAGAATGTTTGTGGTCTGGTCTATAACAGTAAAAGCGTCTTATTGTATCAGGTGGATTCATTGGGTTTAGGTTGTGTTCTCAACGAAAAAGCCTTAGCTTCACCCACAAAAATAACCGAATACATCGATGTATTAAGAGAATCAGTAAACGGAGAAATGATCGTTAAATTACGCAACGAAGTCATCGATCAAAACATGCTTCTTTATGGACGAGAAGTTAATAGTGATTTTGGGAATTACTATATCTTTTTAAATACTCCATTAGACCCCATAGATTCAACCATATCCATCATCACCAATCAATTCGTTTATGTTACCTTCTTCGTCTTTCTATTGGCGACAGTATTAGCGTTTTATATCGCAAGACGTCTATCTAGTCCCATCGTTCAAATGAAAAAGAGCGCGATGAGTTTGGCCAAAGGTAACTATGATGTTCATTTTGAAGCCTCAGAGTTTGAAGAGATCACAGAATTGGCCAACACCTTAAATCATACGGGCCAAGAGCTTAAAAAGATGGATGAATTAAGACGAGATCTCATCGCCAATGTTTCTCATGACATTAAGACCCCTTTAACGATGATCAAAGCTTATGCAGAAATGATTCGAGATCTTACGGGAGACAATAAAAACAAACGTGAAGAAAATCTAGGTGTCATCCTTGATGAAGTAGATCATTTGGATGCCTTGGTTAAAGATATGACCCAGCTTTCTCAACTTCAATCCAATGTATTAAGTATGAATCGAAGTGATTTCGATTTGGTAACCCTAACCAATCATGTATTGAAATTACTGGATGCCTTAATCATCTCCAAAGAGATCGAAGTCGATTTCTTAACCCCAGAAAAAGTGGTGGTAAATGGAGATAAAATAAAGTTCCAACAAGTCATATTCAATTACATCTCAAATGCGATCAAGTTTATCGGAGAGGATCGTAAACTGATCATACAGATATTACTTGAAGATGAATTCGTTCGATTTGAAGTAACGGATCATGGGGTTGGGATCAAAGACGAAGATCTCGCTCATATTTGGGATCGATACTATAAGATCGATAAACATCACGCACGAAATATCGGTGGAACAGGCTTAGGTTTATCCATCGCAAGTGCCATCTTAAAAGGTCATGGGGTTGATTTTGGAGTCCTAAGTGAAATCAAAGAAGGCTCAACTTTCTGGTTCAATCTACCTTTTTCTAAGAAGACGAAAGCTCATGACTGATTATATTCCCAACAGTACTTTAAAGTTAATTCAAGATGAGGATGACTTTAAAATGACCTCAGACAGTATTCATTTAGCTCAGTTTATGGCAGTTCGAAAAAATGATCGAGTGTTAGATGTAGGTTGTAACAGCGGGGTCTTAAGCTTAGTTGCCGCAACGAAAACAAAATCAGAAGTCATAGGCATCGACATCAACGAAGCCGCCATCGATTTGGCGATTTCAAACGCTAAACTTAATGCTTTAAATAATCTTAGTTTTATCCCTACTTCGCTTCAAAAGTATGAAAGTTTAGCTTTTGATTTAATGGTCTGTAACCCACCTTACTATAAAAATGATCAAACTTATAGTGCTAAACAAGCTCAAGCACGATTCGAAATTGATTTAAGTTTAAAAGATTTAGCGATTCATTCCAATCGCTTGTTGAAGGATAAGGGAAGATTGGTTATAATCATACCTGTTGAACGTTTTCATGATTGGCTCATTTTAGCTCATCAAACACATTTAACGGTCAAACGCTGTGCTTTTATTCATCACAGTCAAGATCATCCAGCCAAAACGGTTTTGGTTGAAGCTGTAAAGAACGGAAAGGGAACGATGAGGGTTGAAGCCCCCATCTTTAATAGGTAAGCTATGAACGGAACCATCGTCAATGGACTAGCGATCGCCTTAGGTGGTCTCATCGGTCTATTTCTACAAAAAAGCATCATTAAAAAAATAAGTGAGAAACTATTCGGAGCCATAGGGCTCATCATTATCGTTTTAGGACTAAAAGGGGTCATCAATTATGGGAATACCGTATCTACAGATCTCTTGATTCTTATCGTCTCCATTGCGGTAGGAACCTTTATTGGGGAACTCATCGATCTTGATGGACACATCAATCGTTTTGGGTTGGCTGTAGAGAAACGTTTCTCAAAAGATGCCTCAGGCAATTTCGCTCAAGGTTTGGTTTCAGCAACACTACTCTTTGCGGTTGGCGCAATGGCCATCATCGGGTCTATGGAATCAGGACTACAACACAATGAAATCACCCTATATACAAAATCACTCCTCGACTTTATTTCATCTATTGTTTTTGCCTCAACCTTTGTGGTAGGGGTTATCTTTTCTGCCATACCTGTTGTGCTATATCAAGGAACTTTAACCTTATTGTCAGGCTTTATTCAACCTTATTTGACCCCAGAATTACTCGCTGATTTAACAGCCGTTGGATCCATTTGTATTTTGGCTTTGGGATTCAATATGGTTGGGGCAGCGAAGTTCAAAGTCGCTAATCTATTGCCTGCTTTACTTATTCCTATTCTGATCAGAGCTGCATTATTTTATATCGCTGGGTTGTAAATCAACTTACTTGTTTTGTTTGACGAAAGGCATCGATTATGATAAACTGACTACGTTGTTATCCCTTTTTTGGGGTGCAACCGCATGATAAGGGTTTAAGTGTCCTCAAAAACCACCCGATTTAGCGAGTCTCAAACCAAGAAAAGGAGGAACATTCATGTACGCAGTTATCGAAACAGGCGGAAAGCAACTTAAAGTCGAAGTCGGCATGTCCATTTTCGTAGAAAAATTGGAAGTGTCAGCTGACGATATCGTTACTTTTGACAAAGTATTGGTCGTCTCTAACAAGACCACCAAAGTAGGAACACCCTACGTCAAAGATGCCAAGGTCACAGCAAAAGTCGAAAAACAAGGCAAAGCTAAGAAGATCATTATCTTCAAATACAAGCCTAAAAAAGGTTCGACCCGTCGTAAACAGGGTCACCGTCAACCGTATACCAAATTGATCATCGA
The DNA here is from genome assembly GCA_964643535.1 of uncultured Erysipelotrichaceae bacterium. Taxonomy (GTDB): domain Bacteria; phylum Bacillota_I; class Bacilli_A; order Erysipelotrichales; family Erysipelotrichaceae; genus UBA2212. Next base: position 5,096 of record CAZXTB010000107.1, read on the forward strand.
AACCATCGAAGGTTAATCATGGTTAAAATCTCTGTTTCGTTTAAGGATCAACACATCATCAGAATGACTGTTAAGGGTCATGCACAATCTGCTCTAAAGGGAGAAGATCTTGTATGTGCTTCTGTCAGCAGTATCACCACCGGCGCTCTAAACGCTTTGGACATTCTGGTTCATGATGCATGTGAACTTAGATTAACGAAAGGGAATGACCCCATCATTGACATCATTGTCAAAGAAGGTCAAAACAAGGATGTTCAATACATTCTAAAAGCAGTATTGATTCAATTGAAAACTCTTGAGGAAACTCAAGGTAAGTACGTACACATACAGGAGGTGCAATTATGAAATTCATCTTAAATATTCAGCTCTTCGCTTCTAAAAA
>CAZXTB010000108.1:0-1002 GCA_964643535.1 uncultured Erysipelotrichaceae bacterium
TCATCGCCATCACTCTAAGTGAATCCATTAAGACTGAACTTCAAAAAGCACAACACCCTTTTCGATTGAATAAACAAAGAGGTAACTTTACTTCGTTTAATAATCTTCATTTGACCTTAGTGTTTATTGGGGAATCCTCCCTCAAAGAATGTGAAATAATAGAAGCTACTCTAGAAGAAATCACGAGTGAACCCTTTGAATTGACTCTGGGAGAACTTGGGTGTTTCAATCGTAAAGATGGGGAAATCTGGTGGGTTGGGATCAGACCCAATGAATCTCTGATGAAGCTTCAAAAACAAATCCGGTCTCAACTTAGAGAAAACAATATTCCTTTTGAGGACATCAAATATGTCCCTCACATTACCTTGGTTAGAAATTATAGAGCTATTCATCAAGATGAACCCTTTAGATTAAGTTTGATAGAAGCTCATCATTTTAAAGTTTCCTCGTTTTCTTTGATGAAGTCTGAGCGAATCCATGAGGAATTACAGTATACTGAAGTCTCAAGGTTTACTTTAAAACCTTTAAAAGAGGTCCTATGAAGATTAAAACCAATCCTGAACTTGAAAGTTTCTTCGCTGTATGTAAGTACCATTTAACTCATGAGACTAAAAATGAGTTTTTAGGTCTACAAGTCACCAAACAAAACGAAGCTCAGATTAAACAAGAAATGAAGGAAGCTGGCTTTGCGGAATTCATGGGTCCACAAGAAACATGGCCATCTTTATTTATCTCAACGAAAGACTTTCTTAAGAGTCCTTATCATTCTCATATACATCTCGATAAGATCCAAGATAAGAGCTTTCGCTTTACCACAGAAACCTTACCTTCTCATGAACTCTTTAGTGTCTCTTCGATCCACAGTGATCCTCGTCGAGAACTCAATGATTGGATGACGCTTAGAGCACTAGATGAGCCTTATCAAGCCACTTTCCTGTGGCAAGGTAAAGAAGTGTGGATGTTGGATGCGCCTTCTGAAGCCAACACAATGGACCCTTACGC
>CAZXTB010000108.1:1012-5414 GCA_964643535.1 uncultured Erysipelotrichaceae bacterium
CAAAGAAAGCCAAAGGCAATGTATTGACCTTTGGATTAGGGATAGGTTACTTCATCTATATGGCCATGCTTAATCCTGAAGTCACTTCGATTACAGTCATAGAGAAATCTAAAGCAGTCATCGATCTTTTTGAGAAGTATCTTTTGACTCAGTTTCCTCAAGCTATTCCCATTACAATCATAGAAGGAGATGCGTTTAATTTCTTCGATGAAGTCTTTATGAGCGATTATGATTATACTTTCGTCGATATCTGGCAATCCAACGAGGATGGGTTTAAACTGATTCAACGTCTTCTTGAACAGTATCAACCACCCTTTGAGAAGCTTGATTTCTGGATCGAATCTTCTTGTCTTGAATTCATTCCTGCCTTGATCTTTTTAACCTTTGAAGCTATGGCTCATCATCGAGTCATGAAGCATCCCGATAAGAGCTACCAAAAAGTTCTTAAGAAGATCAGTCTTTATCTAGATGGTATTGATGAGACAGTGACTGAAGTTGATCGACTAAAAACCATCATGTATGATCCAAAGATTTTAAGGGAAATCATTTCAATCGCAGTTTAAAAAACCATTCTAGTAAAGAATGGTTTTTAAATAACTTAATGACCCTTTTTTGTAGGTAAGGTTAAGTTGGAAGGCAGGGATCCTTCAATCAAAGCCTTACTCAACGCAGAGTTGACAGCGTTGATGATGCCTACAGAACTAAAGGTAGCCCCTGAGACCGTATCCACATCTAAGCTTTGAGAACTTATAATCTTTGTGGGTATCGTATTAAATGCCTTTGAGTAATACTGACTGTTTCGTTCGTTGTGATCGATGATGGTTATGGAAGTAATTGTATTATCTAAGAGGATGATTTCAACAGTTAAGCCTGTCCCATAGCCAGTCGCTGATCCTGTATATGTCCCATCTTTGAAATTCCCATAAGTCAATTGTTCTCCTGAAGTCAAGGCATCAAGTGTAGTAGTTGTTTGTACAGTCTCACCGTTTGTCAGAATGTTGATGATTTGTACGCCTCCAACCTCATTAAGATGAAGCATCAAAACCAAACCAAAGCCAATGGTTAAGATCCTATGAATCTTCATCCATTGAATAGATTTCGATAAAGGACCTCTAAACAACCAATTTAGACCTAGAACGATGGTAAAGATCCAAGCTAAGGTTCCCATGTTGAACGAGAGAACATTCATCGATGAAGCCAATCCATGAATCAAACCACTCGCAATTAATAGAACCCCTATCTCCTTATGATAAACTCCAAGTTTTCAATTGATCTTTATCCAGAGTGTTTTATTTTCAGAAACTTTGATCATTTTTCTAGTCATATAAACAATCGCTAAAATAAGTGTCAACCCCATCGCAATCCATGCTGATCCATAATTTAATAGCTGTTCCATTCGTACTCCATATCTTTCAAATTTACTTTGATAGGCAATAGTATAGTGAAGAAATGTGTCTCGATTATGAACTTTTTAGGTCTATAAATTGACATTACACAAAATCATCGGTAAAGAAGTGCTTGACCTTATCTAAAGTTGTGCTATGATTCGATTAGATAGAACAGTGAATGAAACGGCAAACTTATCGAAAGGTAAGGACGCAAAGCTAAAGGGCCTTCATAATGGTGGCAGCCAGTTTCCAAGTTATTTGTTCTTTTTGTTTAAACAAAAAGGAATTTTTATCATTTCATAAGGTTTGCTTTCAAACGAATGTGGTATTCGAAACATGAAGGAGGTAACCCATGTCGAAACGATCCACGAAGAAAGTAGTTCTTGGAATACTTGGTTCCCTCTTATTGATGGCGGTCGTATTTCAGCCTGTCTTAGCTGTCGCCACCAATGGAGAACTGGATGTCTTTCAGATGGTAAGTCGTTTATTTGCGCAAGTAGATAAACAAGAAGAGAAGATCAAAGCTTTAGAAGACGAGATCACTGATCTTAAGGATCTATTGAAGGAGGACTCTAAGAATCCTCCAGAAATCATTGTTGAGAATATTGATGAAGAAGATCCTGTTGAGGAAGTAGATCCACCTGTTGAAGAAGAGGTTGATCCCGTTGACCCTGAGGATCCCAAACCAGATCCTGTTTTGGATCTAAGATTAAAAGTAGTCGCCGTTGAAGGTGGATTGAAACTCACTTGGACAAAAGAAACCAGTGAAGACTTAAGAGGTTATAAAGTCGTCATCTCTGAAAACAATCCTAATCCTTCTTATCCAGATGATGGTTATTTAAGATGGATCACGGATCGAGATGAAACCTCAATCATCATAGACAACTCTGAAGCTTATAATGGGGGCGATATTGGTTCTTATCTAAAAGCGGATACAGAGTATTACTTTACGATCACCTATCTCTATAATGAGACTAAAGTAACTACCCCTACGGTTCATTTCACTACCCCTTCAGAACTCAGTGTTCCTGAAGAAGAGACCCCATTAGACCCTAGTTTACTCGTCTTAAATGTTGAAGCTGTTGAGGCAGGTCTTAAATTGACTTGGACGATGGAAGAATGTGATTGTTTAAATGGTTATAAAGTCGTCATCTCTGAATTTAATCCTACCCCATCTTATCCAGATGATGGGTATTTAAGATGGATCACAGATCATACAGAAAACTCCATCCTCATCGATAATAGTGAGGCTTATAATGGAGGAGACATCAACAGTTATTTGAAACCCAATACAGAATATTACTTTACGATCAGCTATCTGTATAAAGACAATAAGGTCACCACAGAAACAGTCAAATTCTTGACCCCTGAAACCTTAACGATTCCTACGAGGTAATATAAACTGTCGAGTTAAAGCTCGGCAGTTTTTTTGTGTCTGTGATATTATTGAACTCAGACGAAGTGATCGATGTTATTTCGATAAAGGACTGGTATGATTCAAAAATTCAGAATGTCGATGATTAGATTCATGAGAGGAAGATATGGGGATGATGCCTTAAATCGTTTTCTTATGGGATCCTTATTTGCGATGTTTATTTTATCCCTATTTTTTAGTAAATGGGATGTTTTAAGATATCTGTATTTTATCTTCTTTGTGGCTTATGAATTTCGTTTTCTCTCAAGAAACATCTTACAAAGAAGAAAAGAAAACACGAAGTTTCTTAGTTTAATCAAACCCTTTCGATCAAGATTCATCGTCCTTAAGAAAAACTTAAAGGATCGAAATCATAAAGTCTTTATTTGTCCTCAATGTAATGGTAAGGTTAGGATTCCTAAAGGTCATGGGATGGTTGCGATCACTTGTCCTTACTGTCGTCATGAGTTTACCAAACGATCATAAGATGATTTGGTGTGAAGACACACTTTATTGTATGATGTATCTAAGGTGTGGGAGCTGATCCCATCAGGAGAACTCTATGAACGACTTTATCAAAAAACAACTCAATCATCGCTCTATTCGAGAATTTAAAGATGAGCCTTTTAATCAAGCTACCTATGACCTCTTAATGGAAGTCGCTAGGCAAACAGCCACCTCCAGTGGTCTTCAAGCTGCCTCTATCATTCATATCACAGATCCTGAACTTAAAAAGAAAATCGCAGTGATTTGTCATCAAGAATACATCGGTAGGATTCCTTTACTCTTGATCTTCATTGTCGATCAACATCGAAACAATGCGATCGCTTTGGCTCAAGGAATCGTCTCTGATGGGGCTGCTGGGATGGATAGCTTCTTTCAATCCTTTACCGATGCTTGTATTATGGCCCAAAACGTTGTGAATGCTGCGGAGTCGATGGATCTGGGAACCTTATACATTGGTAGTATCCATAATGATCCACCTCAACTCTGTGCTCTATTGAATCTTCCTCCTTTGACTTTCCCAGTGGTTGGTTTAGGGATAGGGATTCCTAATCAAGCACCCGCTTTAAAACCACGAATGAGTATGGCTTTAAGAACCTTTGAGAATACCTATCAAGCACCACAAGACATCTTATCTAGCTTAGCTGACTATGATGAGTTGATGCAGACCTATTATGATCTAAGAGACACCAATCGTAGATTGGATCGTTTTACACTTCAAGTCGCTAAACGAATCAATGCGCACAATCCTACTCGACAAGAACTCTTAAATGTGGTTCGTGATCAAGGCTTTACCTTTAGACTCAAATAAACTTCAAGAGTGTTTCAACACTCTTTTATTTTACGAAAGTGTGCTTTCGTAAAATGAAACCACATCGATTGGGTATAATAAAGATAGCGAGGAAAACTTATGCCATTACGTAAAGATTTCTTATGGGGCGGCGCAACAGCTGCCAATCAGTTAGAAGGGGCTTATCTTGAAGATGGGAAGGGTTTATCCAATGTCGATGTGATTCCTTTTGGATCTAATCGTCATAAAGTTATGGCAGGACATACCGATGTTTTTGATTTAAAAGATCCTGCAGGCTATCCTAGT
>CAZXTB010000109.1:0-5399 GCA_964643535.1 uncultured Erysipelotrichaceae bacterium
ATAGTTGTATTTAGTATTGGTGAGTAAACCTGTATTGGAATAGGAAGTCACAGTTACTGTCGCTAAGAGAGCGTAGGTTGTACTGGTTCCGATAGAACGATAGATCTCATAACCTGTGGCCCCATTGATGGCGCTCCATGAAAGCAGATTTGAACTATAGGAGCTATAGGCAACACTGTTTCCAGTGACCGTTTCTAGTGCTGTCTTTGAGCTCACAGCTGTGTTCCAAGCCCCATAGACTTTGACCGAATCAACGCTCTTATAAGCTCTTACTTTATAGTAATACGTTGTGTTGAAGGCAAGGCCTGTACTCGTGTATGTTGTATCCCCTTCCACAAATCCTAAGGAAGTATATGTTCCAGTTAAGGTGGTCGATCTAGAGACTTCATAACCACTAGCGCCTATGACAGCGCTCCAAGATAAACTCAATTGAGTGTATTTCGGAAGCGTTACACTAAGTCCTGTCACTAAAGAAGGTACAGGGACTAAACTTACATTGTTTGACACAGTACTTCTAATGCGTTCTTCTCCTATCATCACATAGGCTTTGACTTGATAAAGATTGGTTGAACCAGAAGTAAGCGACATATCTGTATAGGTTAGACTTGTTGTATCACTTAGAAGTTCATAAGAAGAAGTCGACGAATTGTATTTTGAGATTTCATAACCTGAAGCTCCAGTGATCGCGGTCCAGGATAGTTTTACACTTTGATAATCCAAAACCGATCCACTTAAGACGGGTGTATTGGGAAGTGGGATCGCAGAAGCAATGTTTGAATCCAAACTATAGAACTTCGTCACACTTAAGATGACATAGGATTGAACTTTGAAATAGTAAGTTTGATTGGTTTGTAGACCCGTTAAAGTCAATGAATTCGTGGTCAACCAAGTGATGTTTTCTGCAGGATCTTCTGCAGTTGAATACCACAAGACATAGCCTGTAGATCCTGTCACTGCTGGCCAAGAAACTTTCAAAGAGTTTGTTCCTAAAGACGTTGCGGTTACGACTGGCGCATTAGGGATCGGATATCCAACCGTTGGGGTACTATAGGCCCCATAAATTTTTGTGGTTCCTACAAGTTTATAAGCTCTTACTTTAAAGAAATAGGTTTGATAGGTGGTTAAACCAGTACTGATGTGACTTAAGGAAGTCGTAGTACCTACCAACACATAGGCACCTGTTTGATAAGCACGATACACTTCATAACCACTCACCCCAGCGATGGCACTCCAACTGAATTTAATCGAGTTATATCCTGTTGATTGGGTAAGAGGATCAGTAACCACAGGAACCCCTGTTTTAAAGGTAGCTCTTGTGGAATAGGCTCCATAGACTCTATTACCTTCATAGGTAAGATAAGCTCTTACTTGATAGTAATAAGATGTATTGAATATAAGTTCTGTTTTCGTAAATGAGGTGGATGTGGTCGTTCCTAAAGAAGTACACGTTCCAGTTGCGGTTGTTGCTTGACAGATCTCATAACCTTCAGCCCCTTCCATAGGATTCCATGAGATCGTAAATCCACCGATCGTCGTTGGGATACTCTTTAAGCCGGTCACAGCGATTGGTGATGGAGTAACGCTCACTGGAGCAGATTGTTCACTATAGTATCTGATGCCTAATTTGAAATAGAATGAAGCAACGACGAAAGTATAGGTCTTGCCCATTGTAAGGCCGGTCAATGAAGTCGTGGTCGTTGAGAGATCGGTCCCAAACACATATTCTCCGGTTGAAGGATCTAAGACTAGAAGCGTATAACCTGATGCCCCAGTGATCGCATTCCAACTCAAACTTAAAGACGAAACACCAGTGATGGTTCCTTTTAATACAGGTGACGGTAGACTGGTCATCGCATAGAAATCTTCACAATACTTACCTGTGATCAGGTATCCACTGGGTTTGGCAGTTCCTGCGACTTTAATTCGATAAGGCGCATAAGGTGATAAACCAGTAATCGTGATTTTGTTGGTGGTAGAAGTAAGTGTTTTTTCAGTCCAATTCAGATAATCAAAATAAACAATAGAATATCCTGTCATCCCAGGCATCGCATCCCAACTCAGATCGATGGTGGTCAAGGATTTCGATACAGCGGTAACATTTAATGGAGCGGGTATTTTATATTCAAAGTATTCATTCATGAAGCTACTGTAAGTCTTAACCCCATTGATCATCTTGTAGTATCTGACCCCATAGGTATATCGATTATAGAGGTCTTGGGTCGTTAATCCAGTAACGGTATAGGTTAAAGCTGTGGTCGTGGCTACAAGTCTTTTACTCCATGAGTCCTGATCCCATATTTCATATCCAGAAGCTCCACTTACTGCAGTCCATTCCAATTTCGCAGCGAAGTTGGTTAATAATGTGACTTTATAGTTACTCACAGGATCAAGTAGGAAAACTTCAGTTTCTTTCGTCGAATAATTACTAGATCTAATGCTACCTGTATAGGCAATCCCATCGATGGTTACTTTAGTTTGAAATTTAAAGTAATAGGTCGTATTAGGCAACAAATCATTAATGACCACAACATCATTTGCGGTTGCGATCATAAACGGTGTATAAGTACTTCCTCCATCGGAACTCTTCCAGACTTCTACACTATCCCAAATGATGGAAGTAGAGGTTGTTGTGACAACTGGACCTCCACCATTGGTATATTGTAGAATCGCAAAATGAGTGGTAGAGACATTACCCGCTAAATCTGTAACGATCAAGGTATATTCGGTATCTTGACTTGCGAATAGACGCGTATTGTTGGTTATTTTCTCTCCATTAACTGTTGCTGTACCATCACTGAAAGTCACCACGACATTTTTGATATATCGTGAGCCTTCTGTAATGTTTGTGGTAGGAGCAGTCATGTCTAGTGTAAATCCAATGGTTCTCGTCACTGAGCCATCTGTAACGATCAACTCGTAGACTCCATCGACGTCTATCGTTGTTCCACTGATGAAAGGTTCTGAGTTTAGAGTCGCAGTTCCTGAACTAAAGGTAATCGTTTTGGGTTGCCCATAAAGATTTCCATCTGCAACCCCACTTACGATCAGATCTTCTTTGATTTGGAAATCAAATACGACTGGTGAGTGAACGACGTCATCTAATGTAATAACGTAAGAGCCTACTTCAGTAAAGATATTATCGCTTGGATAGTCATAAGCATTACCATCTTTGGTGACGCTCAGTGTATATGCAATGACTGAATTTAAGCTTACTGTGACATCTTGATTTGAAATCCCATGGTTTAGTAAGTTTCCTTCAATCGTCGAAGCTGTAATGGATGTATTAGAAGGTAAAGTAACGGTTAAAGTGATGGTGACATTTGTATCATGAGCACAACCGTTAGTATCTTTAACTGCAACATAATAGGTCCCCGCATTGAGCGTTTTATTGAAGGATTCAGTTATACCTATCCCAAAGAAATCTGCCCCCCAATCTCCTAAAGTAAGATCAGATCGAAGCATTGTTAACGCAACATCTTCATTACCGCTTCCTTGAGCAGTGATTCTGAATGTCGTTGTTTCATAGAGTGTAAATACGTAATAATCGACATCATTGATTATTTGAAATTGATCAACATAAGGCTGTCCACTAAAAATACGTACGGCTGTTTCTGGGCCTGTATTTGTATCTGTTTTGGTTGCGAATTCTTGAGTCATCTCAAGAGCTTTAAGCGGATTGACTTTCCCAAAACCAGTATAGATATCATAATTAAGTGTCGCAAGATTTCCCGTAATATCATCCGCAGAACTGGTTAAAATAGCTCGTGCTTGTTGATAGGTAAGATCAGGATTCACACTTAACATCAAAGCTATAACACCTGCCACTGTAGGAGAAGAGAAAGATGTTCCAGCAACCCCCGAATAATCCCCATATTCATTCCAAGGTAAGACGATGTCTTCCCCATACGCAACGATATCCAACATATATTCACGACTACGGTCACCTATATTTGAGAAACCTGAAAGCACATCATTATGATCGATGGATCCTACCCCTAAAACATTGATATAGGCAGCTGGATAGGACTGAAAGACATGTGATACTGTATACGGGGAATAGGCTCCAAAATGATTGCTTTCGTTTCCCGAAGCAGCAACCATAATGACGCCTTTTTCATAAGCATAGTTAACCGCATCGCGTAAGGCTGCGTCCCCATCTCCACCTAAGCTCATATTGATGATGTCTGCCCCATGATCTGCAGCCCAAACGATGGCTGCAGCGATGTCTGAATTATAGGCATAGACATCTTCCCCTGGATAGGCTTCATCTAAAAATACTTTAAGCGGCATGATTTTGACCCCAGGCGCAATACCTGCGATCTTAGATCCGTTTATTTCAGCCCCGATGACAGAAGAAACGGCAGTCCCATGACTTCCCCCATCGTAAGAGAATTGTCCTAAATAAGCATCTTCTTGTTCAAAACCTATCCCATAAGCATCCGTTAGAAAGGAGGCGCCTAAAACAAAGCTATCCTCATCGAAATCAGCCAAGGCAGAAAAGGCATCGACACCTGTATCGATGACCGCAACGATGATATTGGAATCCCCTGTGGTAATGTCCCATGCTTCTTCCATTCCCATCTGTTGTAGATTCCATTGATCACTGCTGTAACCTGGATCAGTAGGAACCAAACTTAAGCTTGATGTTTTATCTTGATAAGCACTGCTTACCCCATCACAAGCTGTATAATATGCAATTTTTTCATCCACCAATGATGTTGGTACACTAAGTTTAACGATCCCAATTTGTTCAATGGTTCCAATGACTGTGTCTTTTAGAGTACACATCTTAAAGGCATCTTGATCATCTACTGTTAGAATCAAGACTTCTTTGTCTTCGCTTACTGTAAGTGCCATGGTCTTTTGAGGTGTCCATAATGTAATACACATTAAAAAACTCATCGCTAAGACAAGCAATTTTGATCCATAATTTTTCATATTTTTCCACATAGGTGATGCCACAGTAAAATTATAGTCTTTAAGAAAGCGCTTGTATATGAGATCATGATAAAGTCCTTCAATTCACACTCATCGTGTGCAAGAAGACCCGCATCCATGTGATTTATATTAAACTTCTCACAATAGAAAAAAGACAATAAACGAAAGCTACTTTAAAGATTGAGAAAGGTTCACTTAAAATGTTTATTTCTTTAGTAAACTGGTCAAGATGTTCCCATGACCGACGACTTTAAAATGTTCATCTTTGGTGTAATCCGTTTTAGGGTCATAGTACCCTAGGATCTTAAAATGTTCATCTTTTAAGACTTGATTCCCATGAGGATCTGTCTCCACATAACCAATGACTTTGTAATGCTCATCCTTTAGCGGTTTTCTGTTCATAGGTGCTCCTTTTATTTGTTTAAAGTCAGCGCTTGTATGAGGCTGACATAGGTCAAGAC
>CAZXTB010000110.1:0-3572 GCA_964643535.1 uncultured Erysipelotrichaceae bacterium
TCATATTTGATTTCTCCACGTGTATAAATCTTAACATATTCAATGCATGTAAATATTAAACAAAATCATTAAGTATAATTCGATAAAAGTAGAAAGATTCTTGACTATCAAAAAGTTCATCTATTCCAACTTGACCAAATAATCGGACAGTAATTGTTTTAATTTAATTAAAAGTCTATATTAAGGTTTGCCACATTAATTAAAGGCATGAGTTCAATGGCGAAAGGAAAACATGGGCTACAGAAGTAGAGAAGATCGCCGAGTTCCTAAGGATACATATTTAATTTTAAGTTTATTTTGGGGATGGTTAGGTTTACATAAATTCTATGCAGGCAAGAAGTTTGCTGGATTTCTCTATTTTATTTTTTGTTGGACACTGATACCACTATTCATTTCACTCTTTGAGTTCTTTATAGCGATGTTTAAAAAGAAAAATTACTACGGAAGAATTAAAGTATAGAAGGATAGAATTAATGTCTTTTAGTTACGAATACCTTTTGTGTTTAGTAAGCGAAGTGAGTATGTTTAACTTCCCATTTCTTAATGGCGATACCTACCCAGAAACCATAGATCCCAAAGGTGATGATACATAAGAGTAACCACTTGATCCAATTCCCAAAGAGTTGGATCGCTGTCCCATCAAAAGCTAAACGTTGACCATTAATAACGGTATGTTTAACCCTCCAACTGACCACTATAACCACTGCCCATGGATAACAGATCCCTAGTGTAAAGGCAGTAATCAGAAAACCTAAGATTGACCAACCTATTAAACCCGCTAAACCTCCATAAAAACAAGATTCTTTCATAGAGTATTCTCCTTAATAAACTAAGTATAAACAAGTAGAAGAGGAAAGTCTGCACAGTAAGAGTTTGGCTGAAGGAATCTGTAAAAGATTAAATATCAACAAGATTATATATGGTCACTATTATGACTGATGGGTGATGTTAATACTAAATCGATATTGCCAGAAATAAGAAGATTTTTTGTAGAATGAGAGGCGATAGCATGAGTCCCGAAAGCGAAATCTATTCCATTAATCGTTCCATTTCCTCCGATGCATCCAATTATTGTAAAATCTTTGTTGAGTTCGAAATTAACGTATCCGTTGACATGTATTCTTTGGACTTCAAAATAAGGGTTTGATGGATATTTGGTTACTTGACAATCGTTTATGGTGATAGTGTCAAAATCTTGAATGATTTTTTGCGAATCAAAGCGAATAACATCCAGGGCTTTTTTTAGATGCAGCTCTCTAGGATTGTTTTTATCATCTAGACGACCATAATCATAAACTCTATAGGTAATATTGTAATTCTGTTGAATTTCGTATAGAAGAACATCGCTTCCAATAGCATGAATAGTTCCTGCTTGAATATAAAAATAATCGTTGGGTTTTGGGTTGACATAGTTACATATGTTTTCAATCCCTTGATCCTCAATTGCTTTTATGAGCTCATCTTTGCTTTTTGCATGATGACCTATAAGTAAAGTGCTCTTGTTTGATGATTCCAATACAATCCAAGCTTCATTTTTCCCAAATGAATTTTCGTGTTTCAAAGCATATTCATCATCAGGGTGAACTTGTATACTAAGTTTTTGTTTGGCGTCAATAAACTTAAAAAGAAACGGAAAGATCTCTGATTTTGGAAAGTTGAAAAAAGCAGGATTATTTTTATAGAAAGTTGATAGATTTGTTTCTTGATAAAGACTCTCAGATATAAAACAATCACCATCATTACGAGCAGAGACTACCCAGGCTTCCCCAAGTTGCATCATTGGCTGAAGTTTAAAAATACTTGAAAGCTTATATCCTCCCCAAATCATGGATTTAAATATGGGTTTTACTAAAATGATTTGACTGTCTTTCATGATAAGGTTCCTTTTAGTTTTCGCAAAATCTAACTTTCAAAAACACATCCCCTCCTACCAAAACTAGATAAAGGGAAATATCGATTACAGATAATACAGTAAATTATATCAAGCTTACTTCAAATTCAGTTCTAAGTATTAGGTTTCTAATCAACAAACGACTATTCTGTCTTTCTAGGATGACTATTAATTGATTTCCCTATCTACCAGAAAGTCTTATCCAAGCTTAGAACATGTTCTTAAACTCAATCCACAAACTCATGTTCTGTAAGAAATCAATTAACTAGAAATAAACAGAATGGCCTCCGTAGGTGTGAGTATAATCTTCACTCAATTTTAGCTAGGGACTTGGTGTGATTTTAAAAGAGGAACCAAATTGGTTGGATCATAGGTCTCAATTGTACGAGATTCAATCCTATAACTCATTTCATGTAGGTAAATCAAATTCTCAATTTCAAAAGGGGCACAACTGACATTATCCGTTAATTTCACTTTACCTTCTTTGAATTTCAAAGAACCGATGTTAATAAAATCAACTGGAAATTTAGTACCAGCTTTTGCAATCTTTGTTATCGCTAATGTATCTCTAAAGATCACCATGGTTTTATAGTTATCCAAGATACCCTTTTTATATTTATCAATGAATCCATCGGTGCTTTGAGCATATAATTTAACATTAGGCGGGGTTGTTAATGCATAGATGTCCAATTGAACTTTATTGGTGGCAAGCGCTTCATCCACAATAATGATAACATTTACCTCGTAAGCACGTGTCCAAGTTCCAATGCTTTTTCCTCGGATCAAACCATCATCGATTCTGACTAACACGACTGGCATAGTTATATCCTCTCTTCTGTTGTATATACATGATTTTGCTATCCATATATTACTTTTGTCAACATAGGATTGTCAATAGCTTTTTGTAGGCAAAATCGTTAAACTGATTATTTCTCTTCCAAGTAATATGATTTGCTTAAGTTTATGCTTTATCAAGCAAATTTCATAAATTATAAAAGCCTACACAGTAAAGACGTTTATATTCACTACACCTCAAATCTTGAGATTGAGGAATTCGATTAAGCTTTTTATTCATTGCCAACTCTAAAAAGTTAACTCACTTTGATTTCTGCAATTATATCTCTATGAATAATTCTTGTAATTTTTATGAATATCGAACCACTGAAAATTAGAGATCTTATTTATAAAAATACCTTGCAACTAAACACTGATTATCCTATAATGTAACTTGTATATATAACTGGATTGAAAATCCCGGAGGTCAGGTAAATGAAGTATCTAGACGGTATATCAAATTTTGAAAAATACCCTTCCACAAAAGTTAATGGAGCTAACGATGAAGTGTTTGCAGGCTATGATAAAATAGCCCAGACGCTACAACACGGCATTACTAAACCAGATTATATCATCACTATCGAAACGTATGTGGGTGTGGATGATGGTGTGCTCAATGCGTTGGTAGAACGTCTACATCCAACTACCGTGATCCAAAGCATCGACATCTTTTATGACTGTGCCACAATGAATGCTAAAATGTCACGCTATATAACCACTGATCGCGTATATGGGATTGCTTATACCGGAGAGTGGATGGACTTTGTCGATCCAACTAAACTGCAAAAAGCTAAAATGACTCTTGCTTCCAGTCGAGGTTTAACTCTCATTTTTGGAGTAGGGGCCT
>CAZXTB010000110.1:3582-4193 GCA_964643535.1 uncultured Erysipelotrichaceae bacterium
CCGATATGGCTATCTGGGAAATCCAAATGCGCTATCGTAACGATGGGATGCCTAATTTTAATGCAAACAATCAAGAAGAAGAAGGAATTCGTAAATTCAAACACGGCTATTTTATTGACTGGCGTTTATCCAATCGACAAAAAGCTTCATTATTCGATGAATTTGATTATTATCTTGATTCGGTCTGGAAAGATAAACCAGTTATGATTACCCGAAATGCTTTTGAGACTGGATTAAAACAAATGTTGCATCAGCCATTTAGAACTGTTCCTTTCTTTGATGAAGGATTATGGGGTGGTCAATGGATGAAAGAAGTCTGTGATGTTGAAGATAAAGCACGAATCAATTATGCGTGGAGTTATAATTTATTATTCCAGGAAAACGAAGTCAACCTTCAATTCGGAGAGACCCGCGTTAATATTCCTGGTTATACGATCATGCTTCGCTATCCAAAGCTATTGATTGGCGAAAAAGGATATTCTCGTTTCGGCTCAGAATATCCTATCCGTTTTGACTTTTTGGATACGATGGAAGGTGGGTATCTCTCGCTTCAGGTTCATCCTGATACACAATACTATCAACAGAATTTTGGGGTTCCGTTTACCCAAGAC
>CAZXTB010000110.1:4236-5371 GCA_964643535.1 uncultured Erysipelotrichaceae bacterium
ATTATTTCCTAGATTGTGGACCAACCGATACTTTTATGCATTTAGGCTTGAAAACTGGAGTGAAAAAAGAAGAAGTTGAATATGATTTGAAGCGTGCTGCCCGTGGTGAAATCGCCTTCCCAGCTGATAAATACACCAATAAGATCAACGTTAAGAAACATGATCATCTTCATATTCCAGCCGGGACCATTCACTGTGCTGGTCCTAATACGATGATACTTGAAATATCCTCAGCGCCTTGTATCTTTACCTTTAAACTGTGGGATTGGGGCCGTGTTGGTTTAGATGGGATACCACGTCCAACCCATATTGATCGTGGGTTGAAAGTCATCCAATGGGATAAAGATACTGAGTGGATCAATAAGACCTGTGCATTCCCAGCTTATCAAGTTGATGGTGGTCATGGTTGGATAGAAGAAAAGACTGGCTTGAACGATTTGGAATTCATTGAAACACGTCGTGTCAAAACATCTGTTAAAGTTCTACGTGACACCCATAATGAAACCAATGCTTTGCATCTGGTTGATGGTCGTGAAGCATTGATCGAATCTCCAGATGGTCAATTCGCTCCATTCGTAATTCATTTTGCTGAGTCCGTATGTATCCCTGCAGGTATAAAAAACTACACGATATGTCCTTACGGCGAAAGCAAAGATCAAGAAATCAGTATAGTCATTGCTTACGTTCGATATTAAGAGGACACTGCAATGAAATTCATCATTTGTGAAAACCCGACTGAATTAGGTGAGATCGTATCCGAATTAATACTAGATCAGATCCGTTTTAATCCATCATCGAAACTTTGTATTCCAACAGGAAGCACACCGATTCCTGCTTATCAACATTTGGTTCAAAAAGTCAAGGCGTTAAATTTTGATATTAGTCATGTTCATTTTTACAATTTAGATGAGTATTTAGGTTTACCAAGAGACCATGAGCAAAGTTACCAAACCTTTCTCAGTCGACAAGTGTTAGATCCTTTAGGGATCCAAGCATCACATCGCCATCTGTTACGTTCGGATAATCCAAACCCACAAGAGGAATGTGTTCGTAATAATAAGGAAATCGATAAAATTGAATGTTTCGATCTTTTTATGGATGGAATCGGTGAAAATGGGCACATTGCTTTTAATGA
>CAZXTB010000111.1:0-5136 GCA_964643535.1 uncultured Erysipelotrichaceae bacterium
ACCTCTTCTCGATCCATCATCTTAAAAGGTCAACCCATGATCATTACAGATACGGTAGGTTTTGTATCTCATTTACCTCACGGTTTGGTTAAAGCTTTCCGTTCTACCTTAGAAGAAGTCAAAGAAGCAGATCTATTGATCCATGTGGTGGATAGTAGTTCTCTTCAATCTTCCCTACAATCTGAGATCACCTTATCGACCCTTCAAGAAATAGAAGCCAATGATAAACCGATGATCACGGTCTACAATAAATCAGACATCGCCATCAGTGCAGTACCTTCTAAAGCTTTGGCCATCAGTGCTTTAAACGGAAATCATTTGGATGAACTGGTCGAAGAGATCTTAATCAAAATGAATGAGATCCAGCCTTTGTTTACCTATCTGATTCCTTATGAATCAGCGTCTCTTTTGGATAAACTCAAAAAAGAAAGCCAAGTCGTAAGTCTCTTAAATACAGATGAGGGATTCTCAGTGAGCGTTAGATCTCATAAACCCATTGCCTCAATGAGTGCTTATCTTACGAATAAACTGAATTAATCAAAAAATCATTCATGAAAAAAGGTGTATCAATTAAGCACCTTTTTTCTTGATATGATAAAATATGTTGGACTTATGATCTATCTCGACTATAGTGCCTCCACCCCCATCGATCAGCGGGTCGCTGAAAAATGGATGAGTGTTGAAACAACGTATTTCGCCAATGCGAACAGTGACCATGTTTTGGGTCGCGAAAGCAAACGCATCAATGATGAATCCATCCGAATCATCGCGGACTATTTTAAGGTTTTGCCTAAAGAAGTGATCATCACTTCTTCAGCTGTAGAATCCAACAATACCGCCATAAAAGGATTGGCTTTAAAGTACCCACTTAAAAGACACATCATCTCTTCTGCGCTTGAGCATGCTTCACTCATTGGAGCTCTAAGTTATTTGGATGCCTCTGATTATAAGATCGATACGTTGCCACTAGATGAAGAAGGTCGCTTTGATTTAAAGGCCCTGGATCAAATGATCACGAAGGATACCTTGTTGGTAAGTTTGATTGCTGTCGATTCAGAAACAGGAATTAGACAACCCATCGAAGAAGCGGCTAAGATTACCCACAAACATGGGGTCATCTTTCATACCGACATTACCCAATTGGTAGGCAAGGGAAGCTTTGATTTAAGCGATGTTGATTTAGCGACTGCTTCAGCCCATAAAGTCTATGGGCCAAAAGGCGTGGCTGTGTTGATCAAGAAAGCCAAGGTTCCTTTAATTCCTTTACTTCATGGGGGTCATAGTTTTACCCCTTATCGTGCTTCTACGCCACAAAATGGTTTGGTCGCAGCTTATGCTTATGCTTTGAAACTTTCTGAACTAGAATTCGAAGATCGTTTATTGAAAGTCAAGCAATTGAATGCGTATCTAAAAGAAAAATTAAGTCCTATACCTGAGATCCATTTAAATTCCAATGGACACTCTATTCCTCATCTGTTTAACCTAAGCGTCAAAGGTTCTCGACCTGAGGAAGGCTTAGCTTATTTTTCTGATCATGGGCTATGTTTTTCTTCTAAGAGTGCTTGTAGTGGTCAAGAAGAGCTCTCTAACTCTGTCTATGCGATCACCAAGGATGAGAAGTTAGCTTCGTCTTCGTATCGTATCAGTCTTTCTCATCTAACGACCTTTGAAGAATTAGATACTTTAGTGAGTGTCTTGAAAGCGTATCTAAAAACCTTATGAAAAAAATTGTGATCATCTCTGCCGTATGGTGTCATGCCTGTTTGACCATGCGTAAGCGTAATAAAGCTCTTAAGGATAAATATCCTGAGTGGACTTGGGTCGATTATGACCTGGATCTCGACGATGAAATCGTAGAACCACTTAAGATTGGTAAACTCATTCCCGTCTATATCATTTATGAGAATAATATCGAAGTGAAGCGCATCGCAGGTGAAATGAATCTAGATGTTTTAGAAAGAGAACTAACAAATGTTTAAAAAAATACTTTTGATTTTGGCCGTCATGGCCACCATTTTAACAAGTGGACTTACAACGAAAGCATATGATGATAAGACCCACATTTATTTCTTCCACGCCGAAGGCTGTATCATTTGTGCTGCAGAAGCTAAATACCTCGATGAACTAGAAGCCTCAGATCCTGATCTCGTTATTCATCGATATGAGATCGCCTTTAGTCCTGAAAATCAAGCGATGTTGAAACAAATCGAGGAGATCCTCGACATTTCGATCAAATCGACCCCATCTTTGGTGATAGGTCGTAAAGTCATCGTTGGATTCAATAAGAATTCAACGGAGGCCAACATCGAATCTTCCTTGAAATTTTTCCGAGACAACAACGGAAAAGACGTCATCGGGGAACTCTTAGGTTTCGTTAAACCAGGCTCTGGAGTCGACATCAACATCGACAATGGGATCATCAATTTACCTTTCTTTGGGGAAATCAATACGAAGACCATCTCTTTACCTTTATTGGCCATCGTTTTAGGAACCCTAGATGGCTTTAACCCCTGTGCGATGTGGGTCCTCTTACTGCTCATCAGTATGCTTTTTCATCTTGAACAATCTTGGAAACGATGGTTCTTAGGAGGCCTCTTCTTATTGACCACAGCGGTCATGTATCTGACCTTTATGGTCGCATGGCTCAACGTTACCATCTTGTTTGGAACCATTACCTACTTACGTTGGTTGATCGCAGCGATCGCTTTAATTGGGGGCGGAGCCAATATCCGAACTTATCTAAAAACCAAACCTGGTTGTGAAGTCATCGATGATCGTAAACGAAAGAAATTATCCAAACGTGTCAAAGAAATCTTCAGTCAACCTGTCTTCATCTTGGCTTCTTTTGGGGTCATCGTCTTGGCTGTCAGTGTCAACTTGGTTGAGCTGATCTGTTCAGCAGGATTACCAGTCGTCTTTACTCAAGTCCTTTCCATTCAAAACATGACAGGCATCGAATATTTCATGTATTTACTCTTATACTTGTTGTTTTTCATCGCAGATGATATCCTCTCGTTGGGCTCATTTGATTGGTGGAATCATCATGATCTTCTTAGCGATCTTGATGGTTTTACAACCAGAATGGTTGATGTTAAAATTCTAAGTTTGATTTCATAAAATAAGTTTATAATGGACTTATAGTAAGCAAAAGGGTGACAATGAAAAATTCGCAGGACAGAGCTCCCATCGCGGAAGCGCTGATCAAAAATGTCTCGAAAAGAACCGTTAGTTTTGATGTACCGGGGCATAAACAAGGTCAAGGCAATCCATTGCTTAGATCGTTTTTAGGTCAACAAGCCCTACAATACGATGTGAATAGTCGCCGTGATTTAGATAACTTAATCCATCCTACAGGGGTTATTTTAGAAGCAGAAAAACTGGCAGCGCGGGCTTTCAAAGCCGGCCATGCCTTTTTTATTGTAAACGGAACTTCTGCTGCCGTTCAAACAATGGTCATGAGCGTTGCTAAAAAAGACGAAAAGATCATCATGCCTAGAAATATTCATCGTTCAGCGATCAATGCTTTGATCTTAACCGGAGCGATTCCTGTCTATGTCAATCCTGGAATCGATCTTAACTTAGGCATCTCTTTAGGAATGAGCGTTAAAGATGTGGCCTTAGCCATTGAAGAACATCCTGATGCTAAAGCCGTCTTCGTAAATAATCCTACCTATTATGGAATCTGTTCTCATCTACAAGCCATCGTCGATTTGGCTCACGCCCATAAGATGAAGGTCATCGTCGATGAAGCCCACGGGACCCATTTTTACTTCAATAAACTATTGCCGATGTCAGCGATGGCAGCCAAAGCCGATATGGCGGCGGTCAGTATGCATAAAACAGGGGGTTCTTTGACCCAATCTTCTTTCCTTTTAATCAAAGATGAGAAAGATACCAATCGTGTACGTAAGATCTTAAACTTAACCCATACGACCAGTGGTTCTTATCTATTAACAGCTTCTTTAGACATCGCACGTAAATACCTCGCGTTAAACGGAGAAAAATTGTTTAATTCGGTCATCGCTTTAGCCGATTACGCAAGACAAGAAATCAATGAGATCGATGGGTATTATGCCTTTGGACGAGAACTCATCAATGGGGACACCATCTATGATTTCGATACGACCAAGCTTTCTGTCAACACAGGAGGGACTGGATTAAACGGAATCGAAGTCTATGATCTTCTAAGAGAAAAATATGACATCCAAATCGAATTTGGAGACTTAGGCAACATCTTAGCGATGATCTCTATGGGAGATAGCACCGCTAAAGTAGAGCGTTTAATTGGAGCTCTAGATGACATCAAAGATGTCTACGCGAAAGACTCTATTTTACTTAAGACCCAAGAATACATCCATCCGATCGTTCGCTTAACCCCGATGGAAGCTTTTAACGCCAAACAAAAGAAAATCAAATTCAAAGACAGTGTGGGTCGTATCAGTGGAGAATCCTTAATGGCGTATCCTCCAGGCATTCCAGTCTTGGCCCCAGGAGAAGAAATCACTTCAGGAGCCATCGATTATATCCTTTACGCAAAAGCTCATGGTTCTTTTATTACCGGAATGGAAGATGATAGTATGGAAACCATTAAGGTTTTGGAGGTCTAATGGAACTTTGGTTTACGGAAGAACATTCCGATGACGTCCGCTTTTCGATCCGTATCGTAAGGCAACTTTATTCTAGACGATCCAAATTTCAACAGATCGACATCTTTGATTCCAAGGAATTCGGAAAGGTCTTGGTTCTTGACGATTCCATCGTCATTACCGAAAAAGACGAATTCATCTATCATGAGATGATGGTCCATGTGGCCTGTGCCGCCAACCCTGACCTCAGGAAGGTCTTGGTCATCGGCGGATCCAACGGCGGCTGCGTACGGGAACTGATCAAGTATCCCTTCATTCAACAGATCGATGTGGTCGAAGCCGATGATGAACTGATCAAAGCCTGTAAAGCGCATTTCCCTAAGATCACCAAATCCCTGGAAGATCCGCGCGTTTCGGTCATCGTATCGGATGGCCTTAAGTTCGTACGCAAACTCAATAAGGTCTATGACTTGATCCTGGTCGATTCCACCGATCCTTTCGGTCCCAATGAGACTTTCTTCACCCGTGAGTTCTACGGCAACTGCTTTAC
>CAZXTB010000111.1:5146-5356 GCA_964643535.1 uncultured Erysipelotrichaceae bacterium
GCCCTGACCCCGCAAGGGATCCTGGTGACGCAGCAGGAATCGCCGTTTTATCCCCAAACAGCCACAGCAATGGTTCGCGCTGTGACCCGCATGAAAGAATTGTTTGGGATCTTGAAATTGTATCAGGCCCAGATCCCATCGTACCCGTCAGGACATTGGCTCTTCTCGTTTGCGAGTAAAGATGCCCATCCGATCAAGGATCTCGATAAG
>CAZXTB010000112.1:0-1990 GCA_964643535.1 uncultured Erysipelotrichaceae bacterium
GCTCACATAGCTTCCAGTCGGCTGCGAAGTACCCGCCACAAAGACACTGCCTTCTAAAGCGTAGGTGATTTTACCATCTAGTCCCCAAGCAATCGTCGTAAGAAGTCCATGAGCACTACTCATGGCTTTAGGACCGGTGTTCATCAGTAAGAAACATCCTGTCCCATAGGTATTCTTCGCCATACCTTGGGTAAAGCAAGCTTGACCGAATAGGGCAGCTTGTTGATCTCCAGCGACCCCTGTAATAGGAACTTCATAGTTGAAGAAATGATAAGGGGCAGTTTTCCCAAAGAGTCCAGAAGAATCCATGACCTTAGGCAACATATTCTCAGGAATATCTAAGATGTCTAAGATTTCTTTATCCCAACATAAATCGTGAATGTTATACATCATCGTACGACTCGCATTGGAGTAATCCGTGGCGTGAACTTTATTGCCTGTTAATTTCCAAATCAACCAGGTATCGATCGTCCCAAATAGTAGTTCACCTTTATTGGCTCTTTCACGAGCTCCTGGTACTTGATCCAAGATCCATTGTAGTTTGGTTGCGGAGAAGTAGGCATCGATGACCAATCCTGTTTTGCTTCTGATCTTATCAGCGAGACCTCTTGCCTTTAGGTTATCACAAATAGGGGCACTTTGACGAGACTGCCAAACGATGGCATTATAAACAGGAATCCCTGTGATCTTATCCCAGACGATGGTGGTTTCTCGTTGATTGGTGATCCCAATTGCTTTGATTTG
This sequence comes from uncultured Erysipelotrichaceae bacterium, assembly GCA_964643535.1. Taxonomy (GTDB): domain Bacteria; phylum Bacillota_I; class Bacilli_A; order Erysipelotrichales; family Erysipelotrichaceae; genus UBA2212. The sequence goes on from CAZXTB010000112.1 coordinate 745, forward strand.
AGAAGGCTGGATCGTATGATTTTGAAAGACCCCAGCGATAACGGCTAAAATTGATAACCAGATCTCATTGGGATCATGTTCAACATAACCAGGTTGAGGAAAATATTGAGTAAATTCTTTTTGAGCCACTGAGATGATGTTTGAATGTTTATCGAAAACAATGGCACGGGAACTGGTTGTTCCTTGATCTAAAGCTAAGATATATTCTTCCATAAAGTCTCCCATCTAGAGCAGTGCTCTAAGAAAAAGCAAGCCTGCGCTGCAGGCTTGCTTATATTATATGCCTTTTTATTTCAAGAATGAATAGACGATGGTATTGGCAGCGGTTATTAAGGTAAAGAGTACCGTATTGAAGAAAGCAGCTGTCATTACATTGCCAGTCATCTTATAGAGACGTTTGGCATAGATCGTTGCTACCGTTAAGGATGGGATGGTCGCAAACAACAAGATACTGTTGAGCGATTGTCCAGGTTCCATAGCGACATAATTCGTAAACAAACTACCGTATTGCATAACCATCCAAATAACCAAGCCACCTACGACCATAAAGATCGCAACAGCGTAGCCTTTCCAACCATTGATGTAAGTATTATTGGTATTGAGGTTGATGGCGATGGAAACGAAGAAGTAATAGACCAAGAAGAATGGAACATATTGTAATGTACTGATGACATGAGATACTTCAAAGGTCTTAATAGCCCATGACCAGAATCTGAAGTCTACAACCAAGAGATAGTCGATGGTATAGAGTAATGCATAGCCAGCAGCCAATAAGGTTAAAGCTAAGCCTAAGGCCAACATGACTTGTTTGCAGGTTACTGAAACTCCATAGGATTTGAAATCGAAAGCAGGGTTCTTGCTACGATCGAAGAAGTGAATGATCGAGATGATCATGACAGCGACTAATGCACACATAATGGCCCAATAAACGACTTGATTGGTGGTAGGTTGATTGAACCAAGCACTTGTAGCAAATAGTTTACCAGCATCTGTTGTCATATAACGCATCGTCAAGGCTCCAAAGAAAGCCAAGCCAGCAGCGCCGATCTTAGAGAAGCTCTTGCCTTTATCTTTAACATAAGTAATGATCAACATAACTACAGCAAACACCATAACGACTTCTGCACCTTTTTGAAGGAGGGCTAAACCATCGGCTTGTTTATCCATCAAGGTTGGGAAGAAGTAAGCAGGGAAGAAAGCACTAAAGGCGATAATGAGCCAGTAAAGGGCTTTCTGAGCACCAGTC
>CAZXTB010000112.1:2000-5354 GCA_964643535.1 uncultured Erysipelotrichaceae bacterium
CAGCAACCAAGGTTTCAGTAGGATTGTTTAAACCTGAGAAAGCTTTTGTCTTGGTCAAGAGTAAATTGGCCAAAGGCATAAACATAACGAAGAATGCTAATAAGGCAATGAATTCAAAGATTTCTTTTAAGAACCAAGTTTGATTGGCACCAGATGAGATGATCATCGATGCGCTTCTTGCGGATTCAAAAGCTTTATTATAGAAATCGATTTGATTTCCTGTGGTTTCGATTGAGAAATGATTCCAAGGATGAGTTTCATAAGGTGTATAGATGATGCGTGTTCCACCATTAGGTAAGGTATACCATTTACCTGCAGTAGGACTTGAAGGATTACCTAAGAAAGCTCTTCCTTCATTCTCTTGAACATAGTCCTTATAAACCATGGATTCCCCAGCAGCAGATGCTTTGCCGTCAAAGAAGAATTCATCAAAATGAGCAGCGATGATCCCATTAACGCGAGGTCCATACATCGCATTGGCAGTTGCAGCATCAACTCCCAAATAACCAGACATCAAGAAATCTGCACCAACAGATAGGTTCGCATGAATCTTACGAATGCCTGTTGTAGCGAATTGTTGTTCATCCATAACAACGGCCATAACCGAAGAGTAGCCTCCCATAGAATGTCCAGAAACGGCAATCATTCCATTCCCATTGAAATCTTTGAGAACGTAAGGCTGTGTATAGATGTATTGAACAGCATCAAACAAAGCAGTAGGCCAGAAAGAGAAGAATGCTGAACCACTGGTCTTATCTATCTTATTCATAGAGTGACCTTGTTCATACATATCCAGAGCCAAAACGACATAACCGCGTTTCGACAGTTCGATGGCAGGAGCATCCTGCATCTCAGCTGAATTCAAATAACCATGTGTGGTAACGATGGTCGCTCTTGGATCATCTGCACTGGCCCCTTTTGGTAAGTACAACAATCCTGATAAGACGCCTTTTTCAGTGGTAAAACTGATGCGTTTGACGTCAACTGAATAAAATGAGGTATTGATCATGTTGGCAAATATACTGGCCACAATCACAACAACCAAAGACAAGACAAACAGCTGTTTTGAATTCTTAATCAAAGCCTTAATCTTCTTCATTATGATGTATTCCTCCCTAAGTTAGCTGTAAATAGACAATAAAAAAGCAAAATAAATACCTTGCCTGTTTCTCTGTTTCTTTACAGTCTTATTAACTTGATTAAAGTGTATCATAGCGCTTACATTTGTGCAATATGATAATGTAATAACTTATTAACATTCTAGTATAAATTTGGCGATTATGATTTGTGCAGGGTCAAAGTAATAAGCTCTGGTCCATTAAAGAAACGGATAGGAATAATACTGTTACCTAGACCTCGACTGATCACCAGTGTGGTATTATCTTTAACCCATAAACCTTCTGTATATTTAGGAAAGAAGCCCTGATCAGGAGCGATAAGACCACCCATCAAAGGTAGTCTCATCTGTCCACCATGCGCATGACCTGAAAAAACCAAGTCTATCCCATAGGAAACATAGAGCTCAAAGTTCTCTGGATGATGAGCCAGTAGGAGTGTAAAGTCAGAAGATTCAACTTGACTGCTCATAAGATCAAGTGCGTAAGAAGGTGGACTGCTCTCATTTAAGCCAAGGATCTTTATTGATTCATTAGATCTATTCTTAAAGGTGATGACTTCATTCTCAAGGATAAACACCCCTGCATTTCTTAAGTTAAATTTTAGGGATTCATAAAGTGCTGAATCGACCCAAGACTCATGGTTTCCACTCACAAAATAGATGGGAGCTAAATTTTTGATCCCATTGATCAAGGTCATCACATGCTCAAGATCAGGATGAGAACTATCGATAAGGTCTCCTGTGATGACGATGAGATCAGGTTTCTGTGAAACAATCTTATCGATTAAGAGGTCTTGTTTATTCCCGAAGTTTTCATTATGAAGATCAGAGATTTGGACGATCTTAAATCCTTCGTAAGAAGAAGGTAACTTAGAGCTTGTTAAAGCGTATTGAGTTGTCTGAATCGAAAAATTAGGAATTATGGACAAGACAAAAAGAAAAACCAATAAAGCAAGAAAGATCATCGTTTTCTTATGTTTTATTGGTTTCATAATTTAAAAAGGGTAGCTAACCTTGGTGATGTCCAAGGAATAATCCCAAAGATCATCTTGGGCTTTTTTACTTAAAGCGAGTTTTAATGGGGTATCGAGTTTAACGATGTTTTTCTTATCTGGCCCATAAAAGTTACCTGAAATGGCCTGTGGATCTAAAGCAGCCATAATCGAAGGTTTGGCTCCGTCTTCAGCTGAAGAAACAGAAGCTAAGAATAGATTGATGAAGAACTGGATCAACTTAGAACGTTTTCCAGTATCGAAAAGGCCAGTCTTTGCGACCCCAGGATGAGCCGCTACAACGACGATATGTGATCCTGAAAAGGTGACTCGTCTACCCAAGGCAATCGTATAAACAAGATTACAAAGCTTAGATCTTGAATAAGACCCAAATGAGCTATAGCCGCCTTTTTCATACATAAAGTTCTTGAAGTTAAGTGAGCCCTGTTTATGAGCCATACTCGATATATTTACAATGCGTGCCTTATCGCTTAACATGTCCCATAATAGAGCCGTTAAACGAAAGTGTCCTAGGTGATTGACTCCGATTTGGCTCTCATAACCATCTTCGGTTAAGGCATAAGGCACAGCCATAATACCCGCATTGTTGATTAGGATATCTATTTTATGTTTTCCTTTATGAATTTCTTTGGAGAAATTCTCGATGGATTTAGTACTCGCTAAATCCAAAGACATTAAAACCAAGTTCGCTGAAGGGGTTTCTTCTTGAATCTTTAAGACGGCTGCTTTTCCTTTTTCGAGTGAACGAGAGGTCATGATGACTTTAGCGCCTTGTGAAGCAAAATATCGTGATGTTTCATACCCTAAGCCGTTGTTGGCTCCAGTAATCACGACACATGTATGAGTGAGATCCATCTGCTTTAAATCATTGAATTGAATCATAGGTAACCTCTTTTTTCCCTTAGAATTTTATCACGCTAAACTTATTATAAACAAATCATGACCGAAAAACGACTTATCAGATAAAAACCTTGGAAATCCAAGGTTTTTCTAAGTTTATGATTTATTTACCCATAAGGATAAATATTCCCGATACAACAGCCAAACAAGACAACAATAATCCTAATGAAGGGATGGGTAGATCGACAAGTGCTGACGCCCCAGAAACGATCAACCATAGTCCCAAAAGCATAAATCCTACATTCTTTGTGATTTTCATCTTAGGCTCCTTTTGTTTAAAGAATTCGTTTTCCCTGAATAATCTTAATCAAGACAATGATCACC
>CAZXTB010000113.1:0-4950 GCA_964643535.1 uncultured Erysipelotrichaceae bacterium
GCTCGCTAAGGCAAGTTGACAAGTCCATTTAAAGGATTATACTGAAATTGAACAAGGACGATTGGCTTGTTCAAGGAGGTCACTTAATGCTTCAGAGAATCAAACTGGGGTCATTAGGACATTCACCGCACATTCAAAATCCTCATCACGGTGACTTCGCCCCACTAAAAAATGATCCTAGACGAGAAGGTCAGCATGTCTTTCGTGGATTGGTTAGTAAAGGTCATCATGCCATGGTTAAACATGGGATTGGTCGAGGAACGATCAATCGTAGAGGAGGATAAAATTTAGTTAAGACATGAAAACAACTGAAATATCAGTTGTTTTTTTAATCCCAATCCAACAATCGACGATCACCTTTTAGAGCTTGTATCTCACTGATTTCTTGAGTGACTTCAAGACATCCTTGATAGATATCTTTCTCATCCCATAAAGCCAAATATCGAATCATAATAAACTTATCTCTCATATGGATATGAAACTGAGCTTCTTGTCTGGTCTTGTTTTTAAAAGCACTTAAGATCTCATTGACCACGTGGACACTCTCTGCGGGATGGCAATTACGTACATCTCGCCCAATGACCGCAGCGGATCTCGGAAAGAGACGATCTTTGGTGGTGTTAAAATAAACGACTTTATCATTTTGATCGATCAAGGTAAGATCAATCGGTAAAGCGTTTAAAACTAAATTCAATTGAGTTGGATTCATAAGTGTACTTTGAAGTGCATTAACGTCGATATTCTTTTTGTATTTTAGAGCTTTTGGTGAATAAGATGAGATAAAACAAGGTTCAAAATCAGACATCTGATGTTCAATGAGTTCTAAGGTCTCAGGACTTAAAAGATCCATCGCCACCTGAAATAAGATCAATTCTTCTTTTTGAATCAATCCAAAAGACTCAAAGAAATAATCTCCCAATAAGATGATTAATTCAGTATCTAGAGTAGATGAAACAGGAAGTAACTCTAAGATTTTTTTAAGGTCTTGTTTGGTTTTATCTTGAAGAGACCACATGATGGATAGACCCTGTAATCTTTCATCGGCTCTCTCCAAATGAGGAAACAATACATTCTGAAGTTTTTGATAATGAGGGGTAAACTTTTGAAGCTCTACAAAATGAGGTAATAAACTTTGTGGATCGATATCTTTTAACGAGGTATGCATCAAAGCTTGAATCTGACTCAGTTTAACTTTCATGGCCTCATTTTCTTGATGAAGAAAACTAAGAATTCCTGAAGGTAATGTCCTCTGTTTTTTTGACAGACCCAATGAGAAGATGTGAACCAATTTATCTAGATAAGGTAAGATGCTTTTCGGTGAATCCGTTTTAAGTAGCCGTTGAAAAAGGACAAACAGGTCAATGGGTTCTAGGTTTTGGATTTCATCTGCATATTTTTTATATAGCTCATAGGAACCTTCATTGTTTCTAATGCTTAAGATATAGTCATAAAGCTGTTCAATCGTATCGTTGTTGCTCATAAATCATCCCTTCATATTACTATCATAATTGATAATGGTTAAAAAGTATAACTAGATGTTTGTCATGTTGCGTCTTGTGTTGATAAACACTATACTTTAATCATGAACATATTTAAGAATCAGATTCGAAATTCAAGTGTCCTACTCTCTGGACTCCTCATCCTTAGTTTAGGAATACTCTTATTTTTAGAAATCGAAATGGTTTCTAAAATACTGGTTTTGCTGAATCGAATCGCTTTGGTCATCTTATGTATCATTCAACTTATCGAGTTCTTTACAGAAACAAAACAATCTCAAAAAGCCCAGCACTTATGGAATGCGGGTTTTCTTTTGGTGATCAGCGTTTTATTATGGCGCATTCCTGAAATGCGTTTGGCGATGATTCCTTTCGTTTATGGATTATGGGCTTTGATTGAAGCCATTTCTAAAACGATGATCTATTATGTTTATCGAATTGACGATGTTAGACCACGCTTATGGCCATTGATCGATGCGATCATTTCATTGGGTTTTGCGTTTATCTTGCTTTTTGATCCTGCCCCTAGTTTATTAAGACTTCTATGGGTAGCAGGTTTCTATATGATCTATGTGGGTTTATTTCAAACCCTACAAGGAATACAACTGGTTACGACTGGTTTTCTAGGGAAACAAATCAATCGTCTATTCAGATTGCCTTTACCTCATTTTGTGGCGATGTTGTATCCTCGTCGAGTATTGACTCAGTTTCTAAATCTAGGATTAGAAATCAATACACACTATGAACCCTTACTCCCTAATCAACTCGAGATCCTTTTTCATATGAAAGGAAATAAATCAGATAATCTAGGTCATTTAGATTTCATCTACCAAAACAAGATCTATTCCTATGGAGCTCATGATCCTGAACATCGTTATTTAAACAACAGTATCGGAGATGGGGTCTTGATTGTCAGTGATCCTCAAGCCTATTTAGAGTTTTGTATAGGGGTCGAAAAGAAACGTATGATTGGCTTTGTCTATGATATGGATGACCACCAAAGTCAACGTTTTCAAGTTCGTTTAGAAGAACTCCTATTAAGAGCGAAAGTATGGAAACCACAGTTTGAAGTTAAGGATCCTTTACCATACGTTCAACGCTTATCCAATGCGACCCATGCGAGCTTCTATAAGTTCACTCAAGGTTACTTTAAGACTTACTTTGCGTTTGGGACCAACTGTGTCGATTTGGTGGATCATTTCATCAAGGATAAAAACATTGGTTTATTTAGACTCAATGGGATCATTACTCCTGGGGCTTATTTTGATTTTTTAAACGCTGCTTATCAGCTTCAAACCAATAAGATTACACAAAGACGAACCTATTAGGTTTTGTTTTTGTATAATAAAACAAAAGGAGTTTTTATGAACCTTCAAGAAAGTCTACAATCTAGAATCTTATCACACAAGAAGACCGTTTTAGCAGTCGCTGCAGCTGCAGATGAAGAAGTCATCTTAGCGGTTTCTAAAGCAGTTAAACTAGGCTATGTCTCTGCGATCTTAGTCGGAGATGAAGCCCTCATTAGAGAGCTCAGTTTAGCCCATCATTTCGATCTCAATACGACTCAAATCATCGATGAGCCTGATAAAGTGCTGGCTTGTGAAGTGGCCGTTAAACTGGTCTCATCTCATAAGGCAGATCTCTTGATGAAAGGTTTAGTCGACACCAGTGTCCTTTTAAGAGCAGTGCTCAATAAAGAATGGGGCCTAAGAACAGATCATCTTTTATCTCATGTGACCGTATTTACGATTCCTGGCTATGAGAAAGCCTTCTTGATGAGTGATGGGGCCATGAACATCGCTCCTAATGTCCAAGATAAAAAACAAATCATCGAAAACTGTATTCCTGTCACCAAGGCTTTAGGCATCATAAATCCTAAAGTAGCAGTGATCTGTGCAGTAGAAAAAGTCAATCCTAAAATGCAGGCAACACTTGATGCTGATGAACTCAGTCAACTTCAAAAAGCAGGACAGATTTTAGGCTGTGAAGTCGATGGACCCATTGCCTTTGATGGAGCCATTTCTGTAGAAGCAGCTCATCATAAAGGAATGACAAGTCCCAATGCTGGTAAAGCGGATATCCTATTGATGCCCAACATCGAATCAGGCAATATCTTATATAAGACAATCACTTATTTTGCGAAAGGTTCAGTAGCTTGTGTGATCAGTGGGGCAAGTGCTCCCATCGTATTGACCTCACGATCAGACAGCGATGAGGCTAAGTTTAATTCAATTCTATTGGCCATTTTAATGGCTCAAAACTAGGAGCACTTATGGCGAAACTATTTATATTAAATCTAGGATCTACTTCTAGTAAAATTGCTTTGTTTGAAGATGAAACGATCATCTCAAGTCAAACCTTAAGACATACCTCTTCTGAACTGGATGTCTTTCCCAATGTCTTATCTCAAACCCAATTTAGAAAAGACGTCATCGATACATGGTTGAAGGAACAGAATGTTTCTTTAAAAGACATGGATCTTATCGTTGTCAGAGGAGCTGTCACCAAACCCATCCCAGGAGGCATTTATCTGGTCGATGAAGCGGTATATGATGACATTAGTCATGAGCGTAATGGATCCCATATCTCAAATGTAGGCATCTGTATCGGTTATCAGTGGGGCAAAGAAACAGGCAAACAAGTCGTCTTCGTCAATGCGCCTATGACGGATGAATTCCATGATTTGGCTCGTATAGCGGGTTTAAAAGGCATGGAACGTAGAAGTGGCTTTCACGCCCTTAATACAAAACAGATCGCTTTAGAATACTCAAAGTCGATTCATAAATCAGTAACTGAACTTAATCTATTGATAGCTCACATCGGTGGAGGCATCTCTGTGGGTATCCATGAGAGAGGTCGTGTCATCGATGTCTCCAATGCCTTGGATGGGGAAGGACCTTTCTCACCAGAAAGAGCAGGGGGTTTGACCTCAAGAATGGTATTACAAGTCATCAAAGAGAATCCTAATGATCCTGAAAAAGTAGCCAAGCTTTTGGTAGGAAAAGGAGGTCTTGTCTCTCATTTAGGAACCAGTGATGTGAAAGAAGTCTATGAAAGATCACTAACGGATCCTCATGCGAAACTGATCTTAGATGCGATGATTTATCAAATCGCTAAAGAAATCGGAGCTTTCTCAACCGTCGTCTGTGGAAAGGTTGATCAAATCTTGATTACAGGTGGGGTTGCCTATAATACCTATCTCATTGAAGAACTAAAAAAGCGTGTCGCTTGGATCGCACCTGTCTCTGTTTATCCTGGAGAAGATGAAATGAGGGCTTTGGCCAGTGGTGGATGTCGCTACTTAAGGAAAGAAGAAACGCTTAAGTCGTATTAGGTGAAACCTTGATGAAAGGGCTTTCATCGGGTGTTTTGTTTTGATATAATACCTTTGACGAGAAGCCATAACAGGTTACAGGCTTCACAAGGAGAACATAATGCTTAAATTCGAGTATAT
>CAZXTB010000113.1:4960-5342 GCA_964643535.1 uncultured Erysipelotrichaceae bacterium
GATCGTAACTCTGGCTTAAAGGGTTTCATCTGCATTCACAACACCACTTTGGGTCCTGCTTTGGGTGGGACAAGAGTTTGGGAGTATGAGAATGAAGAAGAAGCTGTCTTGGATGTTATGCGTTTGGCTCGTGGTATGACCAAGAAAGCAGCTTGTGCTGGCTTGAATCTTGGAGGTGGAAAAGCGGTTATCATCGGGAATTCTAAAGCCTTACGTAAAGATACCGTTAAACGAGAAGCTTTCTGGAGAGCCTTTGGACGCTATGTGGATTCATTGGGCGGCCGCTTCATCACCGCAGAAGATGTTGGGACTTCACCTTTAGATATGAATTTAGTTAAGATTGAAACAGATCACGTTATGGGCTTACCTACAACTTCAGGAG
>CAZXTB010000114.1:0-5335 GCA_964643535.1 uncultured Erysipelotrichaceae bacterium
ATTGACATGACAATAACCGCCTGGATTCTTGCTGAGATACTTTTGATGATATGTTTCCGCATCATAGAAGATGCCCATCTGATGGACTTCTAAAACAATAGGCATTCTATAGTCGCTTTGTCTAAGAGCGATGTAGTCATCGATGATGCCTTTATCTGACTCATCTTCATAATAGACACCGACTCGATACTGAGTCCCAATGTCATGACCCTGTCGATTCAAAGAGGTTGGGTCGATGAATCTAAAGAGATGTTCTAAGATCTTGCTGAGCGAGATCACTTGTTCATCATAAATCAACTCTACCACTTCAGCGTGTTTTGTTTTGCCTGTACATACTTCTTGATAAGTAGGATTCTCTTTGCTGCCTTGCGCATATCCAACTCTGGTTTTTTCGATGCCTTTTAAACGACGATAATACTCTTCTACACCCCAGAAACATCCTCCGGCGATGACTATTTTTCTCATTCTTTCTCCTGTTTAAGCCAATGGCTTAGTTCATTCTGAAGACGATTGACGTCTTCTTGATTTAAAGGATTGATCCAATGGGCAGTGAACTGATGTCTAAACCACGTTAGTTGTCGTTTCGCAAATTGACGGGTATGCGTGACGATGGCTTCTTGAGCCTGTTGAATGGTTTCAGTCCCATTTAGGAATCCTCTAAATTCTTTATACCCTATTCCTAAGAAGCTTTGATAGGATTGTGCCTGTAAAGTGCTAAAAACAGCTTTGACTTCATCGATTAAGCCTTGATCCATCATCTTAGTAACGCGTTGTTCAATACGTTGATTGAGGAGATCTCGCTCGATGTTGAGGACCACGATGAACACATCGTAGATGGGTTGATGATTTTGAGTTGCTTCTCGCTGTGATTTTAAAGGTCCATTAAGACCTAGATTAAGGGCTCTTAAGACACGTTTACGATTGTTGGGATGGGTCTTTAAGGCAGAAGTAGGATCCAGTTTAAACAGTCGATCATATAAACTTTGATCGTCGAGTTCTTCAAAAGTATCCTCAATAAAATCATCTTTTAGGAATTCATAGTCATATAAGACGGCTTTTAGATAATGACCAGAGCCTCCACATAAAATAGGAAGCTTGTTTCGTAAAGAGACTTCTTCGATGAAATAACGGGCTTCTTTTTGAAAATCAGCCACACTAAAGGATTGATCCACATCTAGGATATCCAATAGATGATGGGTTACCCCAGCCATTTCTTCTTTGGTGATCTTAGCGGTCCCAATGTTGAGTTGACGATAGACTTGTTGAGAATCCCCATTGATGACTTCCCCATTGAACTTAGTAGCGCAATCGATCGCGAAGGCACTCTTTCCACTGGCTGTTGGACCTGCGATGACGAGTACTTTTCTCATCGTTCAAAGTCCCTCCATAGGTCTTTGGTTGCGATCTTGATTAAGGTGGGTCGTCCATGAGGACAATGATAAGGTTGATCACAAACACTCAATTCATCTAAGATCTGTCTCATTTCTTGAGGAGTCAATTGTTGATTGAATCTAACCGATCTATGACAGGCTGTGGTGGCTAAACTTGCTTTTCTTAAGCTTTCTGTACTCAAAGAGCGTTCATCTTCAAAGCGTTCTAAAAGATCGCTTAAGAAGGCTTCTTGAGTTCCTTCTTTGAGCCATAAAGGAAGGCTTCTTAAGACCACATCGTTTTCTGAGAGTCTTTCTAGATGAAGTCCTAAGTCTAGGAGTTCTTTTTGAATCTGCTCAAAGCGAGGTTTTAAACTGGGCTTTAAGTTAAGACTTAAAGGAACCAATAGACTTTGTTGGTGAGTTATCTTCTTATCGATTTGATGAAGTATCGCTTCATAATTGATGCGTTCTTTAGCGGCGTGTTGATCGATGAAGTATAGGGTCTCAGGATCACTGGCGACGATGTATCTCCCATGGATCTGACCTACCAGATCAAGCACAGGAAAAGTAGGATGTCTTTGAGGATGATCGGTACTCTTCGTTTGAGCTTCATTCCCTATAGGTTCAGATACTTCCCACAAAGGGTTTGAACTGATTGGATTTGGATAGTTCGTCGAATCAAACAATTGACCTTGAGTTGCGGGTTCTTCTAAACTTCTAGGTTCAAAATTCTTTACTTTTAAGGTATCGTGGAGGGCTTTAGATAGGTTATCGACGATGAGATAATAGAGTTGTTGTTCTTTAGAAAGCTTCACTTCCCATTTAGAAGGATGGACATTCACATCGGCCAATGAGGCATCGGCGGTGATGTTGAGGATGACCATTGGGTATCTATGAGGCGGGATATGATTTTGATAGGCTTCGGTAACGGCTTTCTGGATGGGATAGAAACGGATCACTCGTTGGTTAAGAAAGATAAGGATCGCTTTGGTATTTGATTTGTTTTCTTGAGGATCAAGCCATAAGCCATCGACTTTGAAATCATTGTCTCGACAACTAAAAGGATGAGCCAAACGAGCTAAACGATTCCCATAAGTCATCGCTAGGGTCTCACTCCAATCATTCTTTCCATTGGTTCTTAAGAGAACTTGTTCATCTGAGATGAGTTTAAAAGCCACATCTTTGCGACATAGCGCCATCTTTTCCACCAAGTCTGTGATCAATGCGCCTTCATAACCTATCGATTTTAGATGTTTTAATCGAGCCGGTGTCTTTCTAAAGAGACCTTCAACGAGGATACTGGTTCCTTTTGGACGTTCATAAGCTCTTTGTTTATTTAAGATTCCATATTCTATGATGACTTGATGAGACTCAAGCCCATTGGATGACGTTGCGGATACTTTAGACACAGAAGCGATGGAAGGCAAGGCTTCTCCTCTAAATCCTAAGGTCTTTGGGGAAAAGAGCTCTTTCGCACTGGAGATCTTACTGGTGGCGTGACGTTCAAAAGCCATCAAAAGATCGCTTTTATCCATGCCTTCCCCATCATCGCTGACTTCAATACTTTCGATTCCACCTGAAACCAAACGAATTTCGATTTGGGTCGCTGAGGCATCCAAGGCATTTTCGATCAGTTCTTTAACGACCCCCATTGGTCTTTCTACGACTTCCCCAGCCGCGATCATATTGGATAGATGTTCGTCGAGACGTTTAATCTTTCCCATGTTTTTTATCCTTTAGGGCTTCTTTATAATCATTGAGATAACGAAGAGCTTCAATGGGCGTGGTCTCATTGATGTCTAAGCTAGACAAAGAATCGATGATGAGTTGGACATCACTAGGTACTCTTACGATTTCTACGATGTCTAAGGTTTGTTGAACGACTCTCTTTTTAGATTCCAGTTGTTTAAGTAAAATACTGGCTCTTTCTAAGACAGACTCTGGAAGATGAGCTAAACGAGCCACATTGACCCCATAGGATTGTTCAGCCTTCCCATGTTTTACGCGATAGAGAAAATGAACTTCACGATTATCTTCGATGACTTCAACGTGGGTATTGATCAGTTGAGGAAGGGTTTCTTCTAGATGGGTCAATTCATGATAATGGGTAGAAAAGATGGCTTTACACTGGATCACGGTTGCGATGTATTCAACCATGGCTTGAGCCAAGGCCATCCCGTCATAGGTTGACGTTCCTCGTCCAATCTCATCAAAGAGGATAAGCGAGTTGATGGTGGCCTTCTGTAAGGCACTGTTGGCTTCTATCATCTCAACCATAAACGTAGACTGACCTTCTAAGATATCATCACTGGCTCCCATACGGGTATAGATCGCATCGATTAAAGGAAGCTCTGCTTGTTTAGCTGGAATATACATCCCCATTTGAGCCATGATGACCAATAAAGCCACTTGTCTCATATAGGTACTCTTACCTCCCATATTAGGCCCTGTCAGTAAATGAATGGGTTTATGTGAGGTAAAATGAATCGAGTTTGGGACATACTTCGTCTTGGTTTCTAAGATGGGATGACGTCCTTCAACGATTTTGAGTTCAAAATCAGGATGAAAACGAGGCTTGATGTAGTCTCCGTTTTGACTTAAGGTCGCCAAAGCTTGAAGCACATCGATGTCCGCTAAGACTCTTGAGATGTCTTGAAGTTGGGCCAGTTGACCACTTAAACGTTCAACCAATTCTAAAAAGAGGCGTTGCTGAAGACGAAGCGCTTTATCGTTGGCTCCTAAGATGTCTTCTTCTTTTTGTTTCAAGGTAGGATTGATATAACGCTCACCTGTACTTAAGGTCTGTTTACGATGATATTCAAACTCAGGTTTAACCAAGCCTGCTTGTCCTTTTGAGATCTCGATGTAGTAACCAAAGACTCGATTATAGCCTACTTTAAGGTTCTTTATTTGAGTTCTTTCTTTTTCGGAGTTCTCAAATTCGATCAACCAAGCAGCACTGTTTTCTTGAAGTTCTCGTAAGGCATCCAGCTCATCGTTGTAGCCCTTTTTAAAGACATTGCCTTCTTTTAGGATCGAAGGAGCTGCTTCATCGATGGCGTTGTTGAGTAAGATCTTGAGCTCATCTAAAGGATCTACCTTTAGAAACTCTTGAAATAAATGGGGATCTAATGTTAAGATGATGGGCTTTACTTGATTTAAAGTCTTGGCCAAACGTAAAAGATCTTGAGGTCCTGCGGATCCATAAGCGATCTTACCGATGATGCGTTCAACGTCATAGGTTTGTTTTAAGGCAGTGCGACAATCTTCGCGTTTAAGAAAATTGTTTACGAGGTATTCGATTTGGTTTTGACGTGTTTCTATTTTCTTTAGATCCAGTAAAGGTCTTATGATCCATCGTTTAAGATTGCGACTCCCACAAGCACTTTGACATTCATCTAGAAAACCAAACAAGGATTCTTTTTTAGTGCCTTGTCTTAAGCTTTCAACCAATTCTAAGTTTAATAAGGTCGCCATATCCATCGAAAGACATTGATCTTGATCTTCATCGATGATGGGTTGAAGATGTCTTAAACTACGCTTCTGGGTAATCAATAAGTAATTTAATAAACGACCAAAGGTTTCAATTTGAGCTGAATCTGTGATGACTCTAATCAAAGGGGCATAGCTTTGATCAAACTCTGTTTGATCACAGAAGGAGATGGTTTCTTTGGTTTCTCTTAAGATCTTAAGTAAAGAAGGCGATGCCTTAGAGGAGATCACCACTTCTTTGACTTGATGTTTAAGAAGGGCTTCTTTTAAACGGGTCTCGTTTTTTAAGACACTACAAGATCTCATTTCACCTGAGGCCAATTCTGTACTGACGATGAAATATTTCGATCCGAATTCACTGACACTGGCCAAAGAGACCACCGTTTTATCATCATCGATCTCATCCATAACGGTTCCTGGAGTTACGACCTTTACCACATCTCTTCTTACAAGTCCTACCGCTAAGGCTG
>CAZXTB010000115.1:0-2536 GCA_964643535.1 uncultured Erysipelotrichaceae bacterium
ATGATGCGGATCGTTTTGGATTAAGTCAACTTCATCAGCTTAGAGGAAGAGTAGGCCGAGGAGTTGATGAAGGCTATTGTTTCTTATTGAGCAATAGCGAAGAAGAAACCGCTATAGAGCGAATGAAAGTCCTCTTAGAAACCACAGATGGATTCATTATCGCTGAAAAGGATCTAGAATTAAGAGGCCCAGGTGAAATCTTTGGGCTTAAACAAAGTGGTATCCCAAGCTTTTTAATCGCTAATGTGGTATTGGATCAAAACATCTTAATGACGGCGCTTAACGACGCTAAAATGATGATCGCTCATCAAAAAGATCCCCGTTATATTCCATGGATTGAAGACTGTCTACTCGAACACAGCACTCAACTTTTAGATTAGATGGTATAATGAGATACATGAAAAACTTCCACGATTGGCTCATTGCCCACAACATTGAAATCCATGACTCAGCCCTCATTCAGCGGGCTTTTATTCATAGTTCCTACCTTAATGAGAATCCTGAGGTGGATGGTGAAGACAATCAACGATTGGAATTTATCGGTGATGCGGTGCTTCAATTATGGAGTGCTCGTTATCTGTATGAAAAGACTCCAAAGTTATCTGAAGGTCAAATGACCAAGATGAGAGCCTCATTGGTCAATGAAGCCAGCTTGTATAAAATGGCCATTTTATTAGGATTAAATCAATATCTTAAACTAGGTCAAGGAGAGATACGCGAAAACGGAATCGAAAAACAATCCATCGTAGCGGATATGTTTGAATCTTTCTTAGGAGCCCTTTATCTAGATTCAGGATTTAAACACATCGATGAGATCTTAAGAAGCATCATCGATCATATCGAATTGTCTGAAAAACATCAAAATGATGACTATAAAACGCGTCTACAAGAATTCGTTCAAGCCGATGATAAGCGTTCTATTGAATATGTCTTGGTTTCTGAAAGTGGTCCATCTCATGATCGTCGATTTGAAATGGCGATTTATATCGATAAGATGATGTTTGGGAAAGGTTATGGCAACTCTAAGAAAAGAGCGGAACAGGCTGCCGCAAAAGAAGCCTTAGAAAAATTGGTACGTTGATGAATGATCGACATTTTCCTGAACTAACAGGATTTAGTCATGAAGAAGCGGTGATCGAAGCTCGCAGGTGTCTTAATTGTAAGCACAAACCCTGTGTCGATGGCTGTGTTGCCCACATGAATATTCCTGGTATGATCCAGGCTTTTTTAACAGGCAAAGGTGATGAAGCCAAGGAAATATCTTCTTCATTCAATGATTTCTCTGAAATCTGTGGTAGAGTCTGTTACCAAGAAATCCAATGTCAAGGCAGTTGTGTTTTTAATAAACTAGGTAAACCCATTCAAATCGGAAAGTTAGAACGTTACATCTCTGATACGTATAATGTTGATTTAGGGATCAAACCAATCGCTAAAGGTTCAGTAGCGATCATCGGTAGTGGTCCTGCAGGACTAGCCTGTGCTTATGATTGTGCGAAAGCGGGTTTACAAGTAAGTGTATTTGATAAAAATGAAGATATTGGTGGGGTCCTTCGTTATGGAATTCCATCTTATCGTTTACCTAATGCGGTACTTGATCGAAGAATCAACGAGTTAAAGACATTGGGCGTAAGCTTTATTCTCAATGAAAACATAGGTAAATCCATCTCGTATGAAAATCTCTTGTTTAAGTATGATGCGTTAATGATCGGGGTTGGATCTTCTGAGATCAATATGACCAAAGCAGAAGGCTCAGATCATCCTAAAGTCGTCACCTGGGACATTTTCTTAGAGAACGTCAATAAAGGCAAAGACAAGTTTGAAGAAGTCTATGGGAATGTAAGAAGCATCTTGGTGGTAGGAGGAGGCAATGTTGCGATGGATGTTGCAAAAAGTGCTGCGCTTATGGCGCGAAAAGTTGACCTCATTTATCGAAGAACCATCCCCATGATGCCTGCACGTCATATAGAAGTAGATGACATCATCGACAATAAGGTCGTAATCCATGAATTACGAGATCCCATCAAGATTTTCCCCATTCATAATCAACTCGAAGTGATCTGTAATGTTACGATATTGATCAACATTGACAACAATAATCGAGGATCCATCGTTGATGGAGAAGGGTTAGAACATTTCAGAACCGATTTATTGGTTTTAGCGATTGGTTCAGGAAATCAAGAACAGTCGATTACAGGATTGGTTATGGATGAATCGAATAGAATCGTTGTTAATGAAAAGCAGGAAAGTTCAGTCCCCTTTGTTTATGCAGCAGGGGATGCTGTGACTGGACCTAAAACAGTTGTACATGCCTTGTCTTCAGGAAAGCGCGCAGCCCAATCGATTATCGCTGCATTGTCCCATGAGTAAAACACCTTTTATTACGATAGTTGATAAATTAAATCTTACGACCTTTGAGCGTGAGTTTTTCATCGATTCACTGTATGAAGCTCCTGTATTGGACTTAAAAACGAACTTTCTTCACTTAAAGTTGGATCTTAAACGAACGCTACCTTTTGCTTTGTATACTCAACTCAAT
>CAZXTB010000115.1:2546-5314 GCA_964643535.1 uncultured Erysipelotrichaceae bacterium
GAAAGTAACCTTAATCATCAGTGCTGAAGAAAATGATTTAGAAACGAAGGACAGCAATTCATACATCCGTTTGGCTTTAAGTCATCACTATAAAGAAGATTTTATTAAAGAACTCTTATTTACGGTAGAGAAAAATGCGCTTGTTTTTATGGTGGAATCCTCCGAAAAAGAAGATGTTTTACTTTCAAACTTAGCTGCTTTTCAAACTGAATTGAATCAATGTGGTCTGGTGTTAAAATCAATGGTCAAGATCAGAGAAAAGACGCCTGTTCCGATTGTAGAAGATGTACAAGTCACCATCGAAAAGAAAAAAGAGCCCATTCAAAACACCTATAAACGGAAATCCATGTCGGATGTCTCCATCTTTAAAATCTCTGATTTATATGAAGGACAACGTGAAGTAAAGATTCGTGGACGTATCTTTAACATCGAAACACAAATGGTTAAAGGCAACACGGTTCAACGAATCAGTTTCTATGTCCACGATGAATCAGATGCGATTACTTTTACTGTATTCGCTGAAAAAGATGAAGAAAGAGCCAAGTATGCCAGTTTATCGATAGGGCAACATCTCTTGATGTTTGGGGATGTAAAATCAGATACAAAGAGTGAACTCATTTTTTCGATTAAGAAATTTGAAGAAATAGATGATTGGATGTTTGTAGAAGATGGGGCTGAGAAGAAAAGGGTAGAACTTCATTCACACACCAAGATGTCTGAAATGGATGGGGTCGCTGACATTGAAAGTTATCTAGATAAAGCATTTAAATGGGGCCATGAAGCTTTTGCGGTCACGGATCATTTTACGGTTCAGTCTTTCCCAAAAGCTCAACGTAAAGTTAAAGCCCTTCTAAAGCAATATCCTAATCGACGTTTCAAAATGATCTATGGTTGTGAGATGAGTATGTCTGAAGATGTATTAACAGCGGTCACTCGACCTACAAGTCAAAACTTAATGGATTCTGAGTATGTACTTTTCGATTTAGAAACCTCGGGTCTATCCAATCAGTATGATCGCATCATCGAATTTGGAGCAGTTAAGGTTAAACAAGGTCTTATTTTAGAAAGAATGCAGATGTTTGTTAAGGCGCCTGTTAAACTAAGTCCTTTCATCATCGAAAAGACCAACATAAAACAAAGTGATGTCGATCAAGCTCAACCCGAAGAGATCTACATCGAACAATGGTTAGATTTCTTTAAAGATGCCATATTGGTGGCTCATAATGCTAATTTTGATATTGGATTTATTAATGAAGCCCTTCATCGCGCAAATAAACCTAAACTTGAGAATACTGTCATCGATACTTTGGCCTTATCCAAATTACTGTTAGACGATAAACGTACTTATAAATTAGGTTCCATTGCGAAGCACTATAAGATCAATTACGATGATGTTACGGCCCATAGAGCGGATTATGATGCTGAAATCTTAAAAGATGTCTTTGCGAAGCTTCTAGAAGATGCTCAAAGTAAACTATGCCTAACGACGGATGATCTAAATGGCTTAAACAAAGAAAGCAGTTATACAAAGGCCATTGGTAAACATGTTATCTTATTGGCGAAGAATGCCGATGGATTAAAGGACTTGTTTAGATTGGTTACGATCGCTCATACAGAAAGAATGAGTGCTGATGCGAAAAACGAAGAATCTTTAGTTGAACCAAGGCTCATTAGAAGTGATCTCGATAAGTATCGTGAAAACTTGTTGATAGGAACCGCTTGTTATAACGGGGAAATCTTTGAAATCGCTATGAATCGTAATCAAAACGAACTTATTGAAGCTTTAAAATTCTATGATTATTTAGAGATTCAACCTTTAGGAAACTATCAACCTATGGTCGATAATGGGGTAGTTCCATCTGTAGAAAGACTTAAGACAATCTTACTTAATCTTATAGAAACGGCAGAAAAATTAAATATTCCTGTTGTAGCGACATCGGATGCACATTATCTTAATCCTTCCGATAAGATTTTCAGAGACATCTACATCAATTCAAAAGGAACAGGGAAGAGTCGTCATCCTCTATATCTCTATAACCCTGAACGAAGACAAAACAATAAGACACCTGATCAATACTTCCGTTCAACTGAAGATATGTTGGATCAATTCTCCTATTTAGGTGCTTCAAAAGCGTTTGAATTGGTGGTATTAAACACCAACTTAATTGCCAACAGAATTGAACAAGTTTTCCCGATTAAAAATGAACTGTATACACCTAGTATTGAACACGCTGAAGAAAATCTTCAGAAGATCGTTTATACTTCAGCTACCTCTAAATATGGTGAACAATTACCAAAGATCGTTACAGATCGTCTTGAGAAAGAACTAAACTCCATCAATACGCATGGGTTTGCGGTTATCTACTATATCGCTCATCTACTTGTTAAAAAATCACTTGATGATGGCTATATCGTTGGATCTAGAGGATCTGTTGGTTCATCTTTGGTAGCAACACTAAGTAACATCACCGAGGTCAATCCTTTGCCTCCTCATTATGTTTGTCCTAAATGTCACTTTTCTGAGTTTTTCTCCGATGGAAGTGTCGATAGTGGTTATGATCTACCAGATAAAAGCTGCCCTAAGTGCAACGAAAAGATGATCCAAGATGGACAAGACATCCCCTTTGAAACTTTCTTAGGCTTTGAAGGTGATAAAGTTCCAGATATAGATTTAAATTTCTCATCCGAATATCAAGAATTTGCGCATGCCTACACCAAAGTTCTCTTTGGTGCTGAACATGTCTTTAGAGCTGGAACCATTTCCACTG
>CAZXTB010000116.1:0-5312 GCA_964643535.1 uncultured Erysipelotrichaceae bacterium
GAGAACCCCTTTGGCTACACCTTCTTCGATGATTATTTTTTCAGCTAAACCTTCTTTGACAGTAAGATGTTGTGTCGAATGTACGACCTCATCCATCATCTTAGAATAAGCTACTTTATCAGATTGAACCCTAAGGCATTGTACCCCTGGCCCTTTATTCGTATTGAGCATTTTAAACTGAAGGGCTGTTTTATCAGAAGTGATCCCCATTTGACCACCCAAGGCATCTATTTCTCTAACGACGACCCCTTTTGCGGGTCCTCCTATAGAAGGATTACAGTTCATTATGGAGATACGATGTTCATCCATGGTTAAAAGGATGGTTTCTATTCCCATCCGAGCACTGGATAGCGCCGCTTCTACACCGGCATGACCTGCACCTATGACAATGATCCTCATGGTTTGACCTCGCTTAACTATTTTACCACAAGGCTCATTAAACGAAACACCTGTCGCATTGTGCTATAATTTTAATAACGAGGTGACAATATGCTAAGTGAAAAAGTTAAACAAGATATTTTAAAGATGCAAGTGGGTGAATTGACAGAGTATTACATTTATACCGCCATCGCAAAAGGTATGAAAGACGATAAGAATTCAGAGATCATCAAGCGAATTGGACTTGAAGAAAAAGCCCATTCTAAGATCTGGGAAAGCTATACCGGAGTTACTGTTAAACCAAAAATGGGTAAAGTAAGATGGTATGCCTTGCTTAATAAGATCTTTGGCTTTACCTTTGCGATTAAACTTATGGAGAAAGGCGAAAATAAAGCTACACTCTCCTATCATGAGATCGCTAAAGAAGCACCTGAAGCCTTTAAAATCGCCAAGGATGAAGAAGCTCATGAGAATGCATTGATTGCCTTATTAGACGAAGATCGTCTTCAATATGTAGGATCCATGGTTTTAGGTCTTAATGATGCCTTGGTTGAATTAACAGGTACCTTAGCTGGTTTAACCTTTGCCTTAAGAGATTCAAAAATAATCGCTTTAAGTGGTTTGATCACAGGGATCTCTGCTACCTTATCGATGATGAGCTCAGAGTATCTATCTTCAAGATCAGATGGAGCTGAACATCCATTCAAATCAGCAGGTTATACAGGAATCATGTACATCGCAGCTGTTGTGTTAATGACCTTGCCTTACATTCTATTGATTAACTATGTCGTAGCGTTAGGGATCTTATTGATCACAGTTATATTGATCATCTTGGTCTTTACGTATTATGTCTCTGTCGCAAAAGATCTACCATTCAAGAAACGTTTCTTAGAAATGGTCACCATATCGATGTCTGTTGCCTTAGTATCCTTCTTGATTGGGATCTTGGTTAAGCAATTCTTAGGGATAAGCGTTTAAACAATATAAATTAAAAGGCACTGAAGCTCAATAAGAATCAGTGCCTTTTTTCTAAGATAATAAATACATAGCATTAATCTACATCAACCAATCTAATTTCTATTTTTTTATTAAGTCCAGCCGCAAATCTTTCAAGCGTTTGAAACGTTGGGGAATGTTTCCCATTCTCAAATCTAGAAATATTGGCTTTTGGGATACCAATACGTTTAGAAAGATCCTCTTGAGTTAAGTTATATTTTATTCTAAGTTCTATCAGTGCCCTAATGATCTGATATTCCACTTCTAAAACTTCATATTCACATTTAAGTTCTGGCTCTTGTAGTAAACGTTCTTTTAAGTCTTTATAGGTTTTACTCACGATTTCTTTCCTTATTGTGGTGTAGATTATAATCAACACTCACCGCAACTTTTGTTATCATACTTGATAACTAACTATAGTTTACACCTAAGACTACAAGTACACTAGAGTTTCGAACTAATTACCACCACTTATTGCCATGTGATTCTATAGTGTATATTTGGCTCAATACATATCACAGTTACTACTCCTTCAATTGTCCAAGGGTTGCTTTCTTCAAGATGAGGGAGTACGCTCTCATTTAACTCTGACGGAACTGGCCATTGCTTAAGTTGATTGTTGAGGATCATTTTAAGGAAGAATAAATTGTTGTCTCTTGAAGGTCCTTCGATGTACAGAGAGTTCATCCCATCTTGAATCGCTCTTCTAAATGTCAAAGTAGATTCTCCATAAGTATAAACTTGTTTGATGATCCATCGATAATTCTCAACTTCTACTGTTCGTGTTTCTACAAAGTTGAAGTTTATACTTGATATCGCACTGGTCCCCATAATGAGATCGTTGGTATTCCCATCGAGTCTGACTTTTAACTTCTGACTGTCTTCTACTTTCAACATAAAACTTAGTAAACCTTTCTCCAAGGCATCCAGATAAGACTTAGGGATTTGATTGACCATTTCTATATCTTCATTAGTAGTAAAGGAAGTTAGTGTTGTGCTCCCATTAATGGTGTAGCCAGAAACAGTCATTGAGAATCGGGTATACAATTCTAGTTTTGAACCATTTGTGCTCTTATTGTAGATCGTGTAGTCGATCACAGGAGAAGATCCATCGATTGTAGAAACCAAAACCGGGAAAGTGTCAGTATGCTTCAATTGTCGCTGACTGGTCCATAGGACTTTCCCTCCTTTATTCAATGAAAGGGAATCAAGAGTGTTGATGTTTAAAAGATTGACTTCTACTAAGGCGGGGCAAAACATAGATTTTTCTAAAGAAGGATCAAGTCTAGTAGGAAACTTAATCGCAAATCCTACTTTTGTTTTATCTTCAAAAAATGACTTTTGAGATATCGCAAACAACTGTGTATCGTTGATGTTTCCACAATAGTCCCATGTTGATAAGGATTGGACATCTCTGAATTGATAGTTGAGCCATAATGTATCTGATGAGGTAAATGGAGACATAGAAATTTGAGGAGACCGAACCTGAAAATAAAAATTGATAAAAACTGCAATAATCAAAGCAATCACCAATCTTAGAATCATGATTCTTTTAGAGAAGCTTTTCTTCTCTCTATTGATAAGAGTCGATGAATACTCTAGAGCTTCTTTAACTGCTTCTTCTGTTTTGATCTCTGACACACTGAGTTCTCCTTGAAGTATTTCACTGACTGAAACCTTCAAAAGGTCTGCCAAACGAAACAGTAGAGCTATATCTGGATAGTTTAAGCCACGTTCCCATTTGGAAACAGCTTGTTCACTGACAAACAAAGCATTGGCCAACTCACTTTGTGTTATCTGTTGTTTTTTTCTCTGTTGTGAGATAAACACCCCAACCTTGATTTGATTCATTTTCTGTCCTCTGGCTTCCCCATTATGTCATAGCCTTATTTAAAGTCACACAACCCAAGGTTGTATGACTAAATAAAGGATTTTTTTACTAATACTTAGTGTACAATCTTATTTCTAGTATTAAGGATTTTTTCACTACAGATCTGACCAAGTTCTTGATGCAGTGTATAGGTCATTTTAATTTTCCTTAAGTCCTATTGTATACCTTTTAAAAAATGAGTTCATTTAAACAAAAAAAACTTCGAAAGAGTCGAAGTTTTCTTTAAGAAATAATGCCTAATTGTGGCCATTGGATACGATAATGAGTGTACTGTTCAATACACATGATGGTCATGTCGCTGCCTGTAAGTTCGATCAGCCACGGTGTAGATACTTCAGTATAGCGATAACTTATGTCATCCCAATAGCCTGAAGGGAAAACCCATTGATCTACTCCACTAGTGGAAAACCATTGAACTCTATTGAACGCCACTACTTCTATGACTTGAAAGATCCCGTGTATTTGTGATGAGGAAGGTTCTCGTTCGATATCGACTGAGGCTCTTCTCCCATATTGATCATAGGTAAAGGTTGCGATCGTGTTGGGTGAAGAAAATGTTTGATTGATCATCCATTCCCCATTCACCAAAACACTACTTCTACTTTCGATGAAACCATATTCTCCACCTGAGAATTCGCGATATCCACGATAGAAACGAGTCGTAAGGTTATCTAGATCTTGTGAAATAGCTTGAGAGAAACCAATTTTTTGAACCAAAGAAGTCAAGTTCGATTCGATCTCACTGACATACGTATCAGGTACAACTCTTTTCGCACTACCAACTTTAGGAGATACTACACTGACCGCTTGTGTGCTTCCATTGATTGTAAAGCCCCAGATCTCAATTGTAAAACGGGTCATCAGTTGTATCGTTTGATCATCTGAACCATTACTATGATCATAGATCGTATACGTAATCTTAGGGACATTGTCTAAGACTACCGCTACTTCTAAGGTCACACTTTTTAATAGGGTTCCTGTTTTATACGCATTCATCCCATTCAATAGATTCTTGTTTTGGGTATTGACCTCTAAGGTCATTGGACAAAAGACACTTGGTTTGTTTGAATCGGGTTCAAACTTAAATCCCAATCCTTCTACATTCGACCCATTCCCAAAGAGTCCTTGTTTATGGATCGTATAGACTTGTCCACCACTTTCATTACAGCCTTGCCAAGTCGACAGAAATTCCATATCTTTATAGTCCTTCTCAAACAATTCTTGCGTTATCGAAGTCATAGGAATAAAGGTATAAGTAGGATGTTGAGCATCATAGTAAAGCGATAAGGACCCCGCCACCATCAACGCGATCACCAAGCGTAAAACCATGATTTTTTTTGAGAAACGTTTCTTTTCTTTTTTAAGTACACTTGAAGAATAATCTAGAGCTTCTTTAACTGCTTCTTCTGTTTTTAGTTCTGACACACTAAGCTCTCCTTGAAGTATTTCACTGACTGAAACCTTCAAAAGGTCTGCTAAAGATGAGATCAATTCAATATCAGGATAATTAAGACCCCGTTCCCATTTGGAAACGGCTTGATCACTCACATGAAGCGTTCTGGATAGATCACTTTGCGTCATATTAAGAAACTTTCTTCGCTCTTGTATAAAGAGCCCCACCTTGTTTTGATCCATATCGTCTTCCTTTAGCTTCTCCATTATCCCATACATTATTGCCTTGTCACTCAACGCATGGTTGAATTAGTGCTAAACTTGACATTTAAACTCAACTGTATTACTATAATAATACAGTGATACAGCAAGGAGGCAAGTTATGATTGTTGTAAACGGACAAAGCAGTACACCCATCTATCAGCAGATCATCGAACAGGTCCTCGCTCAGATCGCCAGTGGAATATTGGTTCATGATGATCCATTACCCGGAATACGTACGATGGCCAAAGACTTGGGAATCAATCCCAATACCGTCGTAAAAGCGTATACCGAACTAGAAAGAGAAGGTTTTGTTTATTCTCTTACTGGAAAAGGGTATTATGTATCTACGACACCAAAAGACCACAGTGAACTGACAGCCCAAAAGCTCAGC
>CAZXTB010000117.1:0-5291 GCA_964643535.1 uncultured Erysipelotrichaceae bacterium
GAAGCCCATAAACAGCGGTATTATAGGTAAACATCGTTTTTAATGCATCGGAGACTTTAGCCCAATCTTTGTCACTCTTGACTAAGCTTGAGACATCAGCCAACCAACCGTTCTTAACATAGTTAGGAACATTGTTTGCCATGAAGACATCTGGTAATTCACCAGCAGCGGCCAAAGCCGTTAGTTTGTCGTCCCAGCCCATTCCAGACATGTCAACGAATTCAACGGTAACATTAGGATTGGCTGCAACATAAGCAGCGACCAATTGACGTTGGATATTGTTTTCTTCTTCAGTACCCACGTTCCAGTTGGCATAGCGTAGAGTTACGTCTTCTCTTTTTTCGGCACAAGCGGTTAATCCTGCGAGTAACATCGCTACAGCCATCATCTTTACGAAAAATTTCATTAGTTCATTTCCTCCTTGAAATTTCGTTTATGCTTAACAGATTTTCATCTGTAATAGCCTATAAAGTAACCACAATCGTATGCGTTTTATGATCTGCAAAGATCGGCAGAAGCGTTCCTTCAAATGCTTTCCCATCGACAACGACTGAACTAACCCCACTGTTTTTGTGTTTTGGGTTATTGACCGTGATGTCATAGGTCGCATTTCTATAAACGCGCTTGATTTTGTAGTGATCCCATTTCTTAGGGATAGAAGGTTCGATGCGTAAGCCATTGAATTCAGGTCTAACACCTAAGATCCATTGTGTTCCTACACGATGTAACCATTGAGAACTACCGGTATACCAAGACCAACCGCCTCTTCCATAGTATTCAGAGAGAGGTCCATCGATGTTTCCAGGGGTCACATAAGGTTCAGCCTTATAGACATCGATGTCTTTACTACGATTGGGTGGACAGATCTTACGATAAGCCTCATAAGCTTTTTCGCTTTGACCCATTAAACTGTAGGCCCATACTGACCAAGTGGCAGCGTGTGTATAAACGCCACCATTTTCTCTCAGTCCGGGTGCGTAACGAGTCACATAACCAATATCGGTTCTTGGGGATGTGAAGGCTGGATAATTAAGCAAGGTCCCATAATCTTTTAGTAAGTATTCAGAAACATTCTTCATGGCTTCTTTTAAGCGTTTGTCTTCAGCGATTCCAGAGATAACTGCCCAATTGTTGGGCATCAAGAAGATCTTACCTTCTGTGTTGGTTTTAGATCCCAACAGAAGTCCATCATCGGTGGTGGCCTGTAAGAACCAGTTGCCATCCCATCCATATTGATTCATCGCCACTTTTAAGTTCTTACGAACATCTTGACATTTTTCTGAAAAAGCAATGTCTTTTCGTTCAACTGAGAGCGGGATGAAGTTTTCTAAGATCAAGTATAAGAATTCAGCTACCCAGAAGCTTTCACCCTTCATATCTGTCCCAACAGCACTTAGCCCATCGTTCCAATCATGATCTCCCATTAGAGGGATCCCACGAGGTGAGAATCGAGTAAACACTTTCTCTATGGCACGTTTACAGTGATCATAGAGAGATTCGGCTGGGCCATTAATATAAGGTACCTTCTCATCTAAGATCGAGAAGTCTCCTGTTTCTTTTAGATAGGCATCTAGAATAAACGGTAACCACAATAGATCATCTGAACAGTTTCCACGAGGTCCCCACCCTTTGATCGTAAACCACCAATGCTCCACATCCCCTTCGATGAATTGCTTTTCCGCATGCATCAAGAGTTGTTTCTTTGTATAGTCAGGTTCACTGACCAAGAAGATTTGGGAATCTTGAAGTTGATCACGATACCCATAGCCTGCTGAAACTTGATAGAAGGCTGATTTTCCCCATAAGCGACAAGAGATGGATTGATACTTCAACCAAATGTTGGTCATTAGATTAAGCGCATCATCTGGGGTCTCAACGACTTCCGTATCAACGAAACGACTCCAGAACTCATCGACTTCTTTCAAAGCTTTTTGAGCTGCTTTCTCATGCGTATAGTGCTTGATATAATCGATGTGATTTTCTTTCTCATCTTCAGCGATACCACAACTAAACACGATGGTTTTAGATTCATTGGGCTCTAAGCTAACTTCAACTTGAAGCGCTGCGATCGCATCTCCAAATCGACCTGAGCGTTGAGCTAATTTAGGAAGTTCCATCGCAACAGGCTCATTGTCGTTACGATACATTCCTAAGAAGCTTTCTTTATCACAATCATAAGATTTTAACGGTTCACTACAGGCCATCCATGCGGTATAAGGCCAGGAGGTATTGTTGTGTCTACCCTTTTCATCCCCAAAGCCCCATAAGCATTTCCTTGCGGTAACGGCTTGATTCTTTAGATCCACAGCTGTTTCTATAAAAAGCTTATGGAATTCTCGATGTTCATCTGGCGCAAAACCTAAGGACCATTCACTATATGAACTTAGATCCAAATGCTTCACCGTGTTGGTGACATTGCTCAACTTGATTGAAAACAGTTGAACAGGATCTTTAACGGAAACAAATACGGTCATTTCAGATAGTATTCCATTGATTTCTCGTGTAAATCGAGAATAACCTAAACCATGCGCAACTTCATAAACTTTAGATTTAGTCATCACTGGTTTTAAAGATGTTGACCAGAATTTATGGCTATCCAGATCTCTAATGTAGAAGTATTGACCCCAATTGTCTTTGATGAGGTCTTGGAAAGAGCGTGTGATACGGTTTTGTCCCGCATTACCTCTCCAACAATACCCACTCCCATTCTGTGAGATCATCATCCCGAAATCTCCATTGGAGATCACATTTCCCCATGGACGAGGTGTATTGGGATTGGTGATGATGTATTCTCTCCCATCAGCACTGAAATGCCCATAAGGATTCATAAAGTTTTTCATAAAAGTCCTCCTATCGTGATCTGTTGTTCGTCTTGATTGACCAAATGAACCACTAAGGAATCACTGTCTTTGATCAAGGTATGCGGATGCGATACCGTAAGTTTATTTATGCCACTGAATTTAATCCAAGCTTCTTTGGCAGTAATGCTAAAGGTAAGCGATGTCGTGTTATTCTCAATCAATTCAGCGGTACTGTATTCTAATATGACTTTACTATTTATAACCAATCCTAAAGGTAAGATGACCCCTTGTCTTGATTGTAGAATCAAAGGATGACCATCAAACATGAGTTTTCCTAAGCGTTTAATCGTGAGTACCTTTCGATATTCATCTAGATTTAAAGCACTCAAGTAGGTGGTTTGAGGAGATCTTCTTTCGCTAAGATAAACTCGATCATTGACCTTATATTTAGAATGGATATTGGCTTTATCGAGTAATGAGGCCCAAATGTCTTCTTTAAACAGGCGCTCATTATCCATCAAGACCCCAAGCATCAAGACTTGACCTTTCCCAACAGACTTTAAGAAACAAGCGGTTTCTTTCGTCTTAGAGCTTTGAAAGAATCCTTTGTTGTGTTCATAGATATGGAGTTCTGAGACATTGATGGAATCCCAAGCTTCATATTCACAGAAGGTCCAGTGTTCAATGGACTTCAGTTTAAGCCCTAAAGCTTCGCTCAAGATGCTACATTTCTGTCCATAATAATCCATCGTAGGAACTTCATTCAATAAGACCAATGTTCCACCTTGATGGACATAATCGGCGAGTTTCTGTTGAACAGAGGCATTCATCCAAGGCATCCCCATCACGATCAAGGTTTTAGTTTGAACACTTAGTGTAGCTTTCGTTAGATCTAAGGCATCATAGATGATATTGTTCAGTGATAAGCTTCTTCCTAATCCAAAGAGGCCTACTTCTCTTAAGGTGGTCAAACGATCTTTCATCGCTTTGGTCGCACTTACCCAATACTCCGTCATATACACATCAGGATCAAAACCAAGCGTTACATCTCGATCTAACTTACTCTCAAGGAAACCTTCTCCCAAAGCGTTGATACTTTTACCCAGTGCTTTTATGACGTGATAACTTGGACGTAAGTGTCCTTTTATGTCAATGGGAGCTTGCCAATCATGGTTCTTCCCAAATAGACCAGAATCATGCCAATTAAATCCACCCACAAACATATAGTAGTTGATCCCATTCATCCCATCTGCGATACAGAGTCTTGAATTGAGATCGATTGAAGTTGGCTGTAAGATCGGATGTTCTGTTTGAAAACCACATTGAAATTCAGCAGAGAACAAGGGTTGATCCGGATTTTGTAGGGAGGCGGTCAAGGCGTCAGCCATGATGATGTCGGTAAAGTTATCCATGACAAGATTACCAATATAGTAATCTCCAGCCATAATAGCCCCTTTTATCTCCATCGTATCTTTTAGTTGAGATAGCCCTATTGGATAACGTAGACCGCGTTTAGCATAATCCACCTGATCAAAACCGTGGACATTGACTATTAGAGGAACATTCATCTCATACATACTTGCCATATCCTTTAAAGTAGAAAGATAGCGTTTGAAGAATTGACGATTGAATAAACCATATTCGTGATGAAGCGGCAAAGCATTGGCCCCATCTAGATGCTTAATCAAAGGAAGGACATCTTCCCATTTCTTTAGTGGGGTACAAAGGATACGACTGGCTTCTTCTAATGAACTATATTTTTCTTGAAGAAAGTTTAGAAAATAAGATAAGGTCAAATCAGAATAATCCCCTTGATTAACGATCCATTGAAACATCCCTACTTCATTGTCTAACTGCATCATGACAATGGGACCACCTAAGTTGATTTGATAAGGGGCTAAGATTTCAAAGACGGCTTTATACCAACGTTTGACTTTTTCTAGATACGTAGGATGCATATAACTAAAGATACGGGTATGATGAGGCTTGCCTTCTTGAGTCATCGCTAAAGCTTCAGGATAGTTGTTGATCAACCAAGATGGTATTCCATCTGTGGTAAGTTCACTCATCACATAAGGTCCAGGACGAACTAGACAAAGCATTCCAGATTTCTTAACCAATTCAATAAATGATTGTAGGTCATTCTCAGGCCAGTTTTTCCCAACGAAATCTATGTCTCCTTCCTTAGCTTCATGAATCTGCCAAGGAATATAGGTTGAAACCATATTGAGACCGGCTGCTTTCATCTTATTGAGTCGATCTTCCCATTCATTTTTGGCTACGCGGAAATAATGAAGTTCGCCACCATATAAAAAAGTAGGTTTTTGATCGATAATGAACTTTTTATCCGCGATTTTGATCATTTCTTCTCCGTATGTATCGTTTCATACTTTTCATGATATTCCGAATCATTACCCTACTTATATTTTTAGAATACACCATGTTTTAACTTATGTAAAGGGTTTCATATGCTTTTTTGTGATTGTTATT
>CAZXTB010000118.1:0-5239 GCA_964643535.1 uncultured Erysipelotrichaceae bacterium
TGGACAAACCCCTACATTCACTTTGAATCCACTAGAGAGTATACAGACCATGACTGGATTTATGGTCAACATGGCTTTAGGAGATATCCAACAAGGTTCAATAGAATTTAAAACAGTGTTTGTGGTGGGTGCGCTATTGTTTCTAATCACCTTAGCCATGAACCTCATGGCTAAGTTTGTCATACAGAAGAACAGAGAGGTATATTGATGGCTAAGACCACATTGTATCAACGTCGATTAAAGAAAAGACTCTTACTCAACCAAATCTTTAAAATGATATTCCTATCTACGATCATTATCTCTATCGGTATATTGATGATTCTGGTTGGAGATATTATGAGAAAAGGATTGGGATCGTTGGATTGGGACTTTATCATCAGTATGCCTTCTTCTAGACCAGCTCAAGCAGGGATACTACCCGCTCTATTGGGGACCTTGTGGGTCATTGTCTTAACAGCTCTGATTTCGATTCCTGTAGGGATTGGTACGGCCATCTATTTAGAAGAGTATGCGGATAAACATTCCTTGTTTTTTAAGATAATGAACATCAATATTGCTAATTTGGCTGGTGTTCCGTCTATAGTTTATGGTATCTTAGGATTGACAGTATTTGTTCAACTCTTAAATATTGGTCCTACGATTCTCGCAGGAGCCTTGACTTTAAGTCTACTGATCTTACCTGTCATTATTGTCGCTTCGATCGAAGCCATCAAAGCGGTGCCTTCGTCCGTAAAAGAAGGGTCTTATGCTTTGGGTGTTAGTCGATGGAGAACCATCACAGGCGTCATCCTACCTATGGGAGCTCCTGGAATCATGACAGGCTCCATCTTGGCCTTATCGAGAGCCATGGGGGAAGCAGCCCCATTGATTATGGTTGGGGCGGTCGGTTTTGTGACTTTCCTTCCCAACAGCTTTATGGATCGATACACCTTATTACCGATGTTGGTGTATAATTGGACTTCTCGTCCTCAAGATGCCTTTGCTCAAATCGCAGCGGCTGGTATCATAGTCATGTTGATCTTACTTCTAATCACCAATTTAACAGCCATTCTGATTCGTAATAAAACTCAAAATCGAGTAGACTAGGAAAGAACGATGTCAATAAAAGTAAAAATCGAGCATTTAAATTTCTATTATGGAACCCATCAAGCTCTAAAAGACATAAATATGGAAATCCATGAGAATAAGATCACAGCCTTAATAGGACCTTCAGGCTGTGGAAAATCTACCTTCATCAAAACCATGAATCGGATGTATGATTTAATAGAAGGCACCAAAGCTTCAGGAAGCATCACCTTTGATGAAACTGAGATTTTGGACAAGAAAACCGACGTCGTTGAACTTAGAAAAAGAATCGGAATGGTTTTTCAAAAACCAAATCCGTTTCCTAAATCCATCGCAGAGAACGTTCTTTATGGGGTTAAAAGACACGGAGATGTTCCTAAAGAAGAATGGACAGAGCTTGTAGAAACCTCACTAAAAAAAGCTTCCCTATGGACTGAAGTTAATCATAAGTTGAATCAGTCCGCATTCTCATTATCAGGGGGCCAACAACAACGACTTTGTATAGCAAGGGCCTTGGCTACAAAACCAGAAGTCCTACTGATGGATGAACCAACCTCAGCCTTAGATCCAATAGCAACGGCTAAGATCGAAGAACTCTTAGAAGAACTCAAAAAAGAATACACCGTCATTATTGTGACTCATTCTATGCAGCAAGCTGCTCGAATATCGGATTATACGGGTTTCTTCCTAAATGGGGAACTCATCGAATTTGGACTAACGAAGACATTATTCTCAAACCCAACAGACAAACGTACCGAAGATTATATCACCGGAAGGTTTGGATAGGAGCCAATATGGTCAAAATTGACGTCGAGATTAAAGAATTTAAAGAAGAGATTGTACTGATGAGCCAAAGGGTTAGAAAGATGTTTATTCTGGCCATTGAAGTGCTTCATACTGGAAACAAAGAGAAGGCTCTAACCATTGTTGAACTTGATGAATATGTCAACAATGCGAATGAGGAAATCAATGATAAGGCAGTTGAGGTGTTATCTCTTCTTGCGCCTGTTGCTTCTGATTTAAGAATCGTTTTGGCTGGGATTAAAATCTCAACCGACATTGAACGTATCGGGGATTATGCCAAGGCCATTGCTCGTTTTGTCATCAAAAATGATGATCTTGATCCTCAACTCATTAAACATGTCGATGTGATAGGAGAGAAATTCATTAATTTCTTTGATGAAACGATGTTGGCTTATGTTAATCGCGATGTGAAACTTGCTTTGGATTTACCTTCTCGAGATGATGAAATTGATGCTGCTTTTAAGAATCTCATCAATCAAATCGAAGATCTTTATAATCAAAAGAAAGACATTTCGAATTTAGTTCCTACGATTGGGATGCTTAGAAACATCGAAAGAGCTGGAGATCATACAAAAAACATTTGCGAAAATATTATTTATGAGATAAAGGGTCAGCATTACGATTTCGGATAAAAGAATGGGCATTGCTTAAGCAACTTAAGGTTAATTGGTTATAATAAAGACGAGAAACAAATATAAAGATTCTCGTCTTTTTTAATCTAAGCAAGAAAATAGGGGAAGCTATGACGATCAAATCTACACAAGTCTACAATGCCTTT
The DNA here is from genome assembly GCA_964643535.1 of uncultured Erysipelotrichaceae bacterium. Taxonomy (GTDB): domain Bacteria; phylum Bacillota_I; class Bacilli_A; order Erysipelotrichales; family Erysipelotrichaceae; genus UBA2212. The sequence goes on from CAZXTB010000118.1 coordinate 2,648, forward strand.
GTCTTTGGAGCACAATCACTCATCAATCAAAAAAGGATCTTAAATGAGATCAATGTTTTTCCTGTTGCGGATGGGGATACAGGATCCAATATGGCGTCTACAATGGAAGGCCTCTTAAGACAAAGCAGACAAACGGATTCTATGGCTGAAACCATGAATTCGATCGCAGAGGCTGTCAGTATGAACGCCAGAGGGAATTCTGGAGCCATTATGGCTCAGTTTATCATTGGGTTCTCTGAAACGGTTCCTGATCATGATTTATCGGATAGTGACTTCATCGATGGTTTAAAAGTCGCCGTTAAGAAAGTCTATGGGGCTTTAAGTCATCCCGTAGAAGGCACCATGATTACCGTTATGAGATTATGGGTCGATGAAGTAGATACCTTGTATAAGAACTCTAATGATTTTAAGAAGGCCATTCATGCGTCACTAAACAAAGCATATGCGGTTTTAAAAGATACGCCTAATCTACTTTTGGTTCTAAAAGAACACCACGTGGTAGACAGTGGCGCCAAAGGCTTTGTTCATTTTATCGAAGGCTTCATCAAAGGATTATATACCACAGAAAAGATAAAGATTGAAGAAAGCATTGAAGATCTTGAATATGAGACTCATTTTCATGAGACAGATGAGGTCATAACTCATCGATACTGTACAGAAGCTTTGGTTCATACAAGTCTTGATGCTTCAGATGAGATTAGAAGCACTTTAGAGGCTCTAGGAGACTCTTTATTGATGGTCAAGAGTAGAAACTACTTAAAGATTCATCTTCATACAAACACGCCTAATAAGCTTATGGAAGCCTTAAGACCATTAGGACCCATCATTCAACAAAAGGCTGATGATATGATCCTTCAACATAAGGATCTTAGTCCTAAGACAAGGATAGCCTTGCTTACAGATTCTATTGCGGATATCCCACAAAGCTTGATCGATGAAGCTCAGATCCATGTGTATCCTTTAACCATACTGATCGATGAGGCGCCTTATCTAGATCGACTCACCATGCCTTCTTCGACCTTCTATGATCAACTATCCCAGTTTAAGAAGTATCCTTCTTCTTCTCAACCCAGTTTAAGAAGTATTCAAGAAATCTATAAGAACCTGCTTGAGCACTATGATCAAGTTTTGGTGGTCTCTGTTTCTTCTAAGATGAGTGGAACCTATCAAGTCTTTATGAAGGCGACAGAAGGACTAGAAGATAAGGTGGTGGTTGTCGATAGTAAACAAAACTCAGGAGCACAAGGTCTATTGGTCAACTTAGCGAATCAATGGATTCAAGAAGGACTTCCAATAGAAACCATCAAAGCTAAACTAGAAGAAGCATCGCGTAATACCAAGATCTTTGTCTCGGTTGATACCTTGAAATATATGGTTAAGATGGGAAGAATTCCTCCTGTCTTAGGTAAAGTAGGGAAGTGGATCAATATGAAACCCATCGTAACGATCGACTCAGAAGGTCATGGGAAAACCATGGGATCAGCGTTTAGTAAGAAACAAACAGAAAAACGAATGATCAAAGAAGTCCTTAAGATGACCCAAGAGAAGAAATTGATCAATTATTGTATCGTTCATGGGAATGATTCGGATAGAGCCCAACGATTCTCTGAGATATTGACTCAAAAGCTTAATAAAGCGCCTTTATACATTGAAGAAGTGTCCTCCATCGTGGCGATGAGTGCAGGACCTAAAACGTTTGCGATCGCACTACACGTGGAGGATCTCGTATGAGTACCGTATTAATTACTTTAGTTGTATTTTTCTTATTTGCGTTTACAGTAGGAACCCTTAAAAAGAATCATGGATTGGTGGATATCGCGTGGGGAATGGGCTTTGTGGTCAGTGGACTAGCGGCCTTGTTGACCAGTGAGATCACCCTTGTGAAGCTCGTAGGTTTTGGGATGATGTTGATTTGGGGCTTAAGATTAAGCATTTATCTCTTTATTCGTAATTGGGGTAAAACTGAAGATAAACGTTATACTGATATGAGAAAACGATGGGTTAAACATCCTTATCTCTATAGTTTTCTAAATGTCTATGCCCTACAAGGCGTACTTCTGTTTCTCATCAATCAGCCTTATTATCAATTGGCTTTCTTACAAGATCCTCAGTTTACTTTAGTCAGTTTTATCGCCCTCTTCTTTTGGGTCATTGGCTTTATCTTTGAGGTCTTAGGCGATAAACAATTGGCTGATTTTAGAAAGGATCCCTCCAACAAAGGAAAACTGATCACCACAGGCTTATGGTCGATTACACGTCATCCTAATTATTTCGGAGAGGCCTTGATGTGGTGGAGTATGGCGACGTATACGGTCAGTGTTGGAGCTCCAATCTGGGTACTCTTGAGTGCTTTATTGATTACACTCTTTCTAAGATATGTATCAGGCGTTCCTCTTTTAGAGAAGAAATATAAGGACAGAGAAGATTTTAAGATCTATGCGAAAAATACCAGTGTGTTTATCCCCTGGTTTAAAGGAACAAATAAATGACAAAAGTAAAAGTAGTTGCGTGGTTAGGTGCCTTGATTATGGCTGGGATGATCGTCTTCTCCTTACTGACAGGTGATTTCTTTGGGGAAGGATCGATTCTACT
>CAZXTB010000119.1:0-1832 GCA_964643535.1 uncultured Erysipelotrichaceae bacterium
TCTTTTTACAGTCATGTCCATTTAGTTGCTGGTATTGTCATAATCCAGAAACCATTAAAACCTGTATTCATTGTGGAGACTGTGTTTCAACCTGTTCTTCTGATGCTTTACATATGATCGAAGGAAAAGTCGTTTGGGATGAAGCCAAATGTACACAATGTGATACTTGTATTAGAACCTGTAAGTATTTATCGACGCCTAAGATCTTGATGCTCTCTGCGAAGGAATTGACGAGAAGAGTCCTTGAAGTTAAACCTTTTATTAAAGGAGTAACCGTGAGTGGTGGTGAATGTATGAATCACCCTGATTTTCTTAGTGAATTCTTTACCTTAGTCAAAGCAGAAAACTTAGGTACCTTATTAGACTCTAATGGCTTTCGTCGATTTGCGGATTATCCTGAATTGATGAAGGTGTGTGATGGGGTCATGTTGGACGTGAAAGCATCTGATCCTCTCTTTCATAAACATCTTACTGGTTCAGATAATGCGATGGTTCTTCAGAATTTAATAGAACTAAAAGATGCGCAGAAACTTCAAGAAGTACGTATTGTTATCTTACCCAATAAACAAGAAGAGAACGAAAAGACGGTAAGATATGTTTGTTCGGTGATTGAAGATAAGGTTCCCCTTAAACTCTTAAGATATCGACCTTTTGGGGTAAGAGAAGAAGGCTTAAATCAATTAGGATATGGGAATACCAGTCTAGAAGAAATGAATCGATGTTTAGACATCGCGAAAAGCTTAAACATAAGCAACATAGAAATAAAATAAACGGAGAAAAATATGAGCCCTCATCATTCACAACGCATTAAAGATTTTCTTAAGTTTGATCTAGGTGTTTTAGACCTTAGTGCTTATCCTGTAGAAGCACTTGATGTGCCTTACATGGAAAACGGTAAGCATGTGTACGATTTTTATCGTCAAGATAAAACGAAGAAAACACCCCTCATCATCGTTGTTCATGGGGGTGGTTGGATCAGTGGGTATAAACGATCCAAGTTTATGGGTCCTATGATTAAGCCTGCTTTTCATGATGTCGCTGTGGCAGTTATTTCCTATACCTTGGCTTTGGAAGCTCCTTTTCCACAAGCCATCTACGATGTTAAAACTGCCATTCGTTATTTTAGAGCCAATGCAGAAAAGCTAAACATCGACCCTGATAGAATATTCATTTGGGGAGAATCTGCAGGGGGCAATTTGGTTGCATTAACTGGGTTGACACTCGACACTGACTTACATGATTTATCGCAAGGATATGCTTCAGTGTCTGAGCATCTTGCGGGGGTCATCGTTCATTATGGGGTTCTTGATTTAATCGCAATGGAGTCTCATAAAAATGAACTTCACTTAAAAGATGAATGGGATACAAATGATGAAGATCATTATATGACATGGTGGTTGGGTCAACCCATGAATAAGGATCTGAATTGGGTCAAGAAAGCCAGTCCCATCACTTATGTAAAAGGAAACAAGATTCCTTTCTACTTGATCCATGGCTTAAAGGATACGATGGTGCCTTGGCTACAAACCAGAGATTTCGTAAGTGCTTTGGGCAAAGAAGGAAAAGCATCCATTCAAGTGGATTATGTCGCTGGGGCTGAACATACGGATCCTTTATGTTTCACAGATGAGATCATCAACAAGATTGTACAATTTACAAAAATCTAAAGCCGATTCAATCGGCTTTTGTTTTACGAGACATTCGTTAAATGAAGATTGTTTAAAGAAATATCGTGAAAATGAAACTTGTCAATGTTCACAATTCTCTCACAGTTGTGATTGAAAAAGACCACTGGTTATAATATAATAACATCAAGTTAATTAAATTTGCAC
>CAZXTB010000119.1:1842-3924 GCA_964643535.1 uncultured Erysipelotrichaceae bacterium
AAATGTAGTCATAAAAATCAGAATATGATTTTTAATGATATGGAGGAAAAATGAAGAAATTATTGACCGTATTAGTTGTTGCACTTTTGGCAACAGGCTTAACTGCTTGTGCGCCTAAGAAGGAACCTGAAGCGACTGTAAAAGTTGCCTTGTTGATTCCTTTCCGTGGAGACCAATCCTATTTCGACGTTGTTGCTAACGGTATGAAACTCGTTACTGAACAAATCGAAGGATCTGTTACCACCATCATTGAAATGGGCACTGACCAAAGTAAATGGGAAAACTTCTATTTAGATGCTTGCGAAGGCGATTATGATGTTATTATCGGTGGAAACTGGGAAGCTACTCCTACTTTTGAAAAAGTAATTGCTCAATTCCCAGATAAGAAATTCATCAACTTTGACAATTCAGCTGCTCCTACCAATGCGAATACCTATGTTATGTTCTATAAAGCGAACGAACTTGGTTTCTTGACTGGTTTAGTTGCTGGTTTAGTCACAAAGACCAACTTGGAATTCTCAGATGATACTTCAAACGTCATCGGCGCCATCGGCGGGATGAACTTTGGTGGTATCAATGACTTCTTGTATGGTTACATCCAAGGGGCTCAAGCTGTTAACCCAGATGTTAAGATTATCGTTGCTTACGCTGGAAGCTTCAGCGATGCTGCTAAGGGTAAAGAAATTGCCTTGAATATGTATACTGCTGGCGCAGACATCGTCTTCCACGCTGCTGGAGGAACTGGAAACGGTTTATTCGATGCAGCTGTTGAAGCTCAACACTATGCTTTAGGCGTTGATGCTGACCAAGCCTTGTTGTTTGCTGCTGATCCTGCTAAACAAAAAATGATCCTTACTTCCGGTACAAAGAATGTTGATACAGCGATTTTACAAGCTGTTGAACGTTTCATGGATGGAACTTTGCCTTACAATACCATCGAAGTTCTAGGTATTAAGGAAAGCGGAGTTGCATTGGCTGAAAATGCTATCTATAATGCGCTTCCTGCTTCGATCCGCGATGTTGTCGCTGCTTATAGAGCGAAAGTCGTTAGTGGAGAAATCGTAGTTAAAAACGCATTGACATTAACTGCTGAAGAATGGGATGCCATTCTAGCTGCAGTAGCACCTACTAATTAAGCAAGAACACGATTGAATTTAAAAAGTGCTCTATACCTTCAGGTGTAGAGCACTTATTTTTCTAGAAAGGGAAAACCCATGAACGATAATATTCTTGAGTTGACCGGGATTACCAAAATCTATTCCAATGGGGTCGTTGCGAATCGTAATGTTAGTGTTTCTTTCCGTAAAGGAGAGATCCATTCTGTTGTTGGAGAAAATGGTGCCGGTAAATCGACATTGATGAAAATGATATTTGGTATTGAGCATCCTTCTGTAGGAAAGATTGTTTATAAAGGCAAAGAAGTCCATTTTGCCAATTCGATGGAAGCCATTAAGAATGGGATAGGCATGGTTCATCAACATTTCATGATGATCGATGACTTTACTGTGGCTGAAAACATTGTTTTAGGAATGGAACCTTTAAAAAATAAGATTTTTCTAAATAAGAAAGAGTCTGTCCGAATTACCAAAGAACTTGCGCAAAAGTATAACTTTGATATGGACGTTACCCAACATGTTGGTCGACTGGCGGTCAGTGCTAAACAAAAGGTAGAAATCCTAAAGACCCTTTATCGAAATGCCGAAGTCATTATTCTAGATGAACCTACAGCGGTTTTAACCCCTCAAGAAACCGAAGTTCTGTTTGATAATCTCAAACATTTTAAAGAAATGGGACATACAATCCTTTTTATCTCACATAAACTGAATGAAGTTAAAGCCATCAGTGATCGTATTACAGTCATGCAAAACGGTGAAAGTCGTGGGACTTATGATAATAAAGACATAACGATCGATCAGATGACCGAACTTATGGTAGGTCGTAAGATCATCATGTCTTATGATCAATTTAAGGAACCCACCGATAAGAAAGTCATGGCCTTTAAAGCAGAAAACATCAATCTTAATAAAAAGGGCATTGAAGTACTTAAACATGTTTCTTTTGGAGTAAGAGCTGGGGAGATCC
>CAZXTB010000119.1:3964-5204 GCA_964643535.1 uncultured Erysipelotrichaceae bacterium
TTGAAGGTTTGGTAGGATTAGCCCACTTTAATACAGGAAAATGGTTTGTTGAAGATAAAGAATTGACGAATCTCTCTATAGAGAAGAAAAGAGCTTCAGGTTTAGCTTATATCCCAGAAGATCGTATGAAAGATGGGATCGCTCAAGGGGCCAGTGTCGCTGAGAACTTGATTTCTTCTTACTATAAACGAGCAGACATCAACGGTCCAGTATTTATGGACAATAAAGGCATCAATACTTTAGCCAATCGTCTTATAGAGATGTTTTCTGTTAAGACAAAGAGTTCTAAGTCTAAGATAGAAAGCTTATCTGGAGGCAATATCCAAAAGGTCGTAGTCGCAAGAGAAACCAACACCTCACCTAAGATCTTGATCGCTGAACAACCTACTCGAGGCATCGATATTGGTAGTGAAGAATTCATACATCATGAACTGATCAAGATGCGTAATAAAGATGTTGCGATCCTCTTGGTCAGTGCGGATCTTAATGAAGTCATGGAAGTCAGTGATCGTTTAATCGTCATGTATGAAGGCGAAATCGTAGCCCATTTTGATACCGTAAAAGGGTTAACCGATAAAGAACTTGGATTATATATGTTAGGCGCAAAACGCCAAGACGAAGAAAGCATTAGGAGGGCGCTCACATGTTAGCTAACGAAAAAATCTTCCAAGCTGTAAAAATGGCTGCGGCTGTCTTATTGGCTTTAGTTCTAACTTTTATCGTCTTATTGTTGGTCAGTGATGAACCGCTTAGAGCGTTCTCGTTGATGTTGTTTTCACCTTTGACGAAGTTTAGATATTTCGGAAATGTTATTGAGTTGATGATTCCTTTATCTTTCGCTGGTTTAGCGACGGCTTTACTCTTTAGAACGAGATTGTTCAACTTAGGAACAGAAGGAATCTTCTATTTCTGTGGGGTTATTACCGCGGCGATTGCGACTCAGACTTTCTCTAATTCGACCTTGCACCCTATCGTTACGATTATGATTTCAGGGATCGCTGGGGGTTTGATTGCCTTGATTCCTGGTTTCTTTAGAGCCAAGTTTAAGACAGATGAACTCGTTACTTCTTTGATGATGAATTCTATCCTTTATGGACTGGGTCTATACATCATTAAATATTTCCTACAAGCCTCAGATGTTTCTGGAGTTGCTTCCGATCTATTTCAATTGACTGCGAAATTACCGATCATCGTTCCTGGGACTCGTATCCATGCGGGCTTTGCGGTTTTGATTCTTTGT
>CAZXTB010000120.1:0-5138 GCA_964643535.1 uncultured Erysipelotrichaceae bacterium
ACCGTTATTTTAATGCCTGTCATTTTATTAGGTTCACTATTAACTGGAGTCGGCTCTCAAGATGAAGTCATCGTCGCGATAAAAACCATCCCATGGAATGATCCTAATGTATTGGCATACGTTTTAGCCGCAGGAGCTGCCATAGGATTATTTATGAGTTCCTTAAATCTAATCACAGTAACCGCGATTTCAAGAGAAGGCAGTAATGTTTACTTTATGAAATTTATCCCTATGTCTTACTTTAAACAGATCCAAGCTAAGGTTTATAGTGGTTTGATCATTAGTTTTCTAGGGATCGTGTTTATGTTGGTTCCTTTTGGGATCATCTTAGGTATTCCTCTTTTAAGTATCTTTTTAGCATTTATCGCAGCTCTTTTAAGCGGAATCTTTATCAATTATATTGGAATCATCGTTGATATGATCCATCCTAAACTGGTCTGGGAACAAGAAGCAGCCGCAGTTAAACAAAACCTCAACGCTGCCTTCACTATGATTCCAGCGACGGGTTTAGGGGTTGGTATCTTCTTTACCATTGGGTTGTTTCCTCAACCGATGTGGTTCGCTTTCACTCTATATCTAGGCTTGTTTATTCTTGACATAGGAGTCATACTCCTCGCTAAGAAAACCTGTAAGAAAGCTTTTGATCAAATATAGTCCTCTAAGAAAATAAACAGGTGTATAATACAGATATTAAAATAGTTCAATAATATGAACTATTTTTTATTGGAGGCTTATGAAAGATCTAAACGAAGTCTTACAACAGTTTCTTTATCTTAATCGACCCAGTCGAAACAGTGGTGATTTAAGCGTAGGAGAACGCATGGTTATGATGGCCCTCAACAAGCATCTTAGTGAGGATAAGAAAGGCATGTTGCCTTCTGAGCTGAGTATCCATATGGGTCTTTCTAGATCAGCCGTAACTCCTTTACTTAACAGTTTAGAAAGCAAGAAATACTTGATTCGTGAGGTCAATCCTGATGATCGTCGTCAGATCCTCATCACCATCAATCCTTTAAAACCAAGTTTTCATCAACAAAGACAAAGGCAACTTGAACAGATGATCACATCACTGACTAAAACTGAACAAGATCAACTGTGTGATCTCATCGAAAAACTAAACGAAGCCGCTTTAGAGAATAGAAGTCTTGTTTTATGATGAAGATGTATGCTTATCTTAAACATACCTGGTGGCAAGCCCTTTTAGCGATGACGGCCTTATTATTAAGGGTCATGGCTGATTTATCGCTTCCTGATTATATGATGCGCATCATCGATCAAGGTATTTATCTAAAAGATCTCAATATGGTTATTTCGATTGGGAAAGATATGTTGATGGTATCGATTTTAGTGGTGCTTTTGTTTTTTACTTCTAATTTTCTAGCCTCCTATATCGGAGCCTCCGCAGGCAATCGTATTCGAAAAGACATATTCAATAAGATAGAAAGTTTTTCATTGGTTGAATTCGATCGTTTCTCAACCGCTTCACTCATCACAAGATCCACCAATGATGTTCAGCAAGTCCAACACATCTTAACCATGTCCTTTAGGATCCTTTTAGCGGCTCCTGTTACTGGTATCGTCGCTCTTATAAAAGCCATCGAGTTGACCCCTTCTCTTAGTTGGATCTTTATCGTTATCTTTCCTATCTTAAGTGTTGCGGTCATCCTCATCATGACCCTTACTTCTCCTCGATTTGAAAAGGTACAGAAATTAACCGATAAACTCAATTTGATCGCACGAGAAAGCCTCACTGGAATCCGTGTCATTCGCGCTTTTAACGCCCAAAAGACTCAAGCTCATAAATTTCAAACCGTCAACGATTCCGTTTACACCAACAATGTCACCTTAATGAGAATCATGAGTTTAATGGATCCTGTCATCATGATATGTTTAAGTTTCACAACGATACTCATTTTATGGACTGCCGCCGATAAGATCAATGCGGGGGTCATGCAGATAGGTCAGATGATGGCCTTTATGCAATATACAGCTCAAGTTATGGCTTCCTTCATCAATCTTACGATGATCTTTCAGATGTTTCCTCGAGCGGTGGTCAGTGCACGTAGAATTCGCGAAATATTGGATACACAACCTGTCATCGTCGATCCTCTTATTCCTACTCCTTTTGATCCAAGTAAAAAAGGCGAAATCGTATTTGATCGAGTTAGTTTTAGATATCCTCACGCCAATGAGGATGTCCTTCATGACATCTCTTTTCGTGCTAAAGCAGGATCTGTTACAGCCTTTATAGGTTCTACTGGATCTGGAAAAAGCACCTTGATCAACTTGATTCCACGACTCTATGATGTGAGTAGTGGATCCATTCATCTTGAAGGGGTCGATTTAAGACAAGTCGCCCAAAAAGAACTGCGCGATAAAATAGGTTATGTTCCTCAAAAAGGCATGTTATTATCAGGAACCATCGAAGACAATCTACTCTTTGGTGCTCCTGATGCACCAAACCAAGTTCTTATTAAAGCCGCTGATACTGCTCAGGCTTCTAAATTTATCTCTGAAAAAGAAGACCAATATCATTTTAAACTATCTCAAAACGCAACCAATTTGTCCAGTGGACAAAAACAAAGACTTTCCATCGCTAGAGCTTTGGTTAAAGAAGCTTCAATTTATATCTTCGATGATTCATTTTCAGCTCTTGATTTTAAAACAGATGCGGCTTTAAGAAAAGCCCTTCATAAAGAAGTAGGTAATAGTACCTTATTTATCGTAGGCCAAAGAGTCTCTACGATCATGCATGCTGATCAGATCATCGTTTTGGAACAAGGACGTATTTCTGGGATTGGTAAACATCATGATCTTCTTAAAACTTGTCCTGTTTATTATGAAATTGCCTCTTCTCAATTGAGTCAGGAGGAAATGATATGACACGCGGCGGAGGACCAATGATGGCGATGCGTACAGCTGTCGTCAAACCTAAAGATTTTAATAAAACAGTTAAACGTCTATTCGACTTTACTTCACCTTATCTTTTTCAAATGATTTTAGTGATCCTTATGGCCATCTTAGGAACTGTCTTTGGGATCATATCTCCTAAGCTGATCGGGAATATTACCTCTAAGATCGCAGAAGGCTTGTATCAGATGGCTCAAAATGAGCCCAACGCTCATATCGATCTAGACTATGTTCACTCTGTGATCAATGTGCTTGTATTCTTGTTTTTAGGAAGTGCCCTATTTAACTATCTTCAATCCTACATTATGGTCAAAGTGACTCAAAAGATTACCTTTAATCTAAGACTTCTGATCACTCAAAAAATCAATCGACTTCCTCTAAAGTATTTCGATACAGAGCCCATAGGCGATGTTTTATCACGCATTACCTATGATGTCGATACGATATCACAATCCTTTCAACAATCCATTACCCAAGTCATCACCGCCATAACCACCGTTGTAGGCATCCTGATCATGATGTTGACGATTTCTTTTGAAATGACCTTGATCGCACTGATTTCTTTACCCATCAGTTTATACTTGGTCACCAGAATCGTAAAACTAGGTCAGAAATACTTTAGGGCAAGAACCAGAATCTTGGGTCAACTTAATGGTCATATCGAGGAATCATTCTCTAATCATCCCATCATCAAAGTCTTTAATGCAGAAACTAAACAAACGGATGCTTTTGAGAAGCTATCAACGAATTACTTTATGGAGAGTTGGAAATCTGAAACCATGGGTGGAACGATGATGCCCATCATCTCTTTGGTATCAAACCTATCCTATATCGCTGTAAGTGTTCTTGGGGCGATCTTGGTCATTGAAGGTAAACTTAAAGTAGGCTCTATTCAAGCCTTTATCCAATACATCAGAAACTTCTCTCAACCCATCAATCAGGTTGCCAACATCGGTACAGTCTTACAAAGTACAGTAGCCTCTGCAGAAAGAGTCTTTGAGTTCATCGATGAACCTGATGAAGTACAAGATGTCGTTGATCAAGTTTTACCTGAAGTCAAAGGCGAAGTTAAGTTTAAAAATGTCGATTTTGGCTATTCATCTAACAATGTCTTCATCAAAGATCTCAATATCAGTGTAAAACCAGGTCAACGTGTCGCCATCGTAGGTCCTACAGGGGCTGGTAAAACAACCCTCATCAATCTACTCATGCGTTTCTATGATGTCTTGGGAGGATCCATAGAGGTCGATGGGATCGACATTAGAGAGCTCTCTCGAAATGATTTACGAAACATCTTTGGGATGGTTTTACAAGATACTTGGCTGTTTAATGGGACCATCCAGGAAAACATCATGTTTTCTAATCCTAGCTCAACCAAAGAAGAAATGCTTAAAGCAGCTGATTCTGCTAAGGTCGATCATTTTGTTCAAACCTTGCCTTCAGGTTATGATCTTTTGATCAACGAGGAAGCCAACAACATCTCCTCTGGTCAAAAGCAATTGCTGACCATCGCTAGAGCTTTCTTATCGAATCCTTCAATACTTATCCTAGATGAAGCTACTTCATCCGTTGATACTCGAACAGAGGTTCTCATTCAACGTGCCATGGAGAAACTCATGGGCAATAAGACCTCCTTCATCATCGCTCATCGCTTATCAACGATCAAAGATGCTGATCTCATCTTGGTTATGAACCATGGGGCCATCATTGAGCAAGGAACCCATGAGACCCTTATGAAACAAAACGGATTTTATACCTCTCTTTATTTAAGTCAATTTGAGCCTGAAAGCTAAAAATAAGCACAGTTTTTGATATACTATGTGTGATGAAAAAACTACTGACTTTATCTCTTAAATATCTTCTTGTCTTAAGTATTGCCTTTATTTCTGTCTCTTGTACAGAAAAAGTTTTTACTCTGCTTGGAGAAGAAGAACTTACCATAGAAGTTCATACACCCTATATAGAAGCAGGTACTTACGCAAAAAACGATGCCTCTGTATCCATAGAAAGTAATCTTGATGTTGATAAATTAGGCGACTATACCCTTACCTATACAGCTACTTTTAATTCTAAAGAAAAGAGTCTAACGAGAGTGGTCCACGTTGTGGATACGACTTCCCCTGTGATTACTTTAATTGGATCAGAAAACACCAGTGTTTGTCCAAATCATGACTATCAAGAAGAAGGTTTCACAGCCTTAGACAATTATGATGGAGACCTCAGTACTT
>CAZXTB010000121.1:0-5068 GCA_964643535.1 uncultured Erysipelotrichaceae bacterium
GGGATGCCTTGTGTATCCGTAATGGCGATGTTTTCCTCTCTGATACCCGAATACCTACCGATGATATCTACGTCGATGGGAATGATGCCTCAGGTCTATCCACCTCTGTCTTAAAGGATCGTAAGATCTTAGGAGACAATGGGATGGTAGCTGTCATCGTATCCATTGATTCTCGATTCAATAAGATCTTGGTTAGACCAAGCATCGTCTCAAGAGGCTTTGTCCACTTGAAAGAAAATCAGACCCTACTCAAAGAAGCTGAATTGATCGTCTATGATGCCTTGAAGAAAACCATGATGAATAAAGTTACCTTCAATGACCTCAAGAATGCGGTAAGAACCTCACTAGAGCCTTATCTCTTCCAAAAGACAAGACGTAATCCAATTGTCATCCCTGTCATCTTGAATCAAAAAGCAGCTATGGCTCTTAAAAAGACCCCACAAAATTAGTAAAGATTAGATTGATTAAGAAACATACTACTAAAAAACCTCGTTAATCAAAACGAGGTTTTTATATGAAGCTATTTCCAAAAATATGCATTATTAGAAGAAAATCGTTTATACTTTTACATCATTAACAAAGTGACTCTACAAAAATGCCCTAAACAGTTTGCGATTATTGAGTAGTATTTTCACTATGTTGTACACATAAGATACTCTTCAGAGGGCTCTTCTCTAAATCCTCTGCAGTCCACAATACGTTAGCACTGAAGTTGAACTAAAAATTATAAACTCCATACTAATACTATTGAGGTCTACTATTCAGATAACAATAATTAGTACTGTGAATCCGGCCATAGTACAGTATTTTGTGATCTTCTGAAATCTCAATCTCTTTAAATAAATCGTCTGAGCCCCAAGAAACTTTGGCTCCCTCATAATTGAAATCCCCAATCGTATCATCTCTAATAACATCTCCAGTTATAGTAAATTTATTCTTACCAATACTCAAAATTCTAAAGTAGTTATTCGAAGATTGCCGGTATGATTCCGGAACCGCAAAGCTGTATACGCGTATAACATCTGGCGAAACAAACTCTATACTATCAAATGTAGATTCTGGAGAATAACAATAATATATTCCATTTCCATAAACATTTATTGCTTCTGATTTCAATTTAAGTTCTAGGATCATAGTTTTTAAGTCAGAAATTTCTTGTTTAAGAATGGATACCGAACTCCCAAACAAACCATACATTTGGTTATATCCTTGGTAACCTACAAGAACTAAAAGAAAAACAATAATTATAATTAGACCTTGATTCAAATAATTCTTCTTCTGATTCCTTAATAATTGCTTTGAAAAATCAAGCGTAGTCTTAACCGCTTCATCAATACCTTTATCTTCAACTTTATTTAAGTTCACTTTTTTCTCTCCATTCAATAGTTCAATTATTGACACATCAAGCTCTTTAGCCAGTAATCCTAATGTTGCGATGTCTGGATAATTCAGACCTCTCTCCCATTTTGAAACAGCTTTGTTGGTAACGAATAGTCTTTTAGCTAATTCTTCTTGTGTATAACATTTCTCCTTTCTAAGTTTTACCACAAATTCTGCAAATTTCTCGATTGTCATTATCTTGCCTCTATTGGTTATCAAAAGTATATATCATACACAAGTAGATATCTATCTACAAAAAGTAGATACATTAGAGGATTGGAATATTCCAATCCTCCATTTTCAATATCTAGTTTTCTAGACCGAAATTAATTCAAGTTATTATATACTGCAATTCTATATACGGTTGGATATACTGCTAAGACTTTTGTTAAGGTATTACGTGTCTGATCTGCAGGATCTTTGATTTTTAGTTCTGTATAGTTATAAGTTGTTCCATATTGAAAAACACTAACAGTTCTTGTGTAGCCAGATACCAAAACGAAATGTATTGATCCATCATTTTTTCTGACACCTAAAATTGATAAATGCGTAGAATCTGTTCTAGACCCAACTATATCAAGTATCGCGGCCTTATCTGATCTCCAGGCATTGCTTATGTAAGTACTATATACATCATTTGGATATGCATTCTCGAAATTCACGTAATAATAATCACACGAATTATAAACATCATCATTTACATCAGTCAATACGACGGTTTGTGATGTATAGCCTCTATAATAGTTTAAAAGCATAGTCATCGAGGCAACCGCACATCCGCCTGTGTACAAACTTACGCTACAATGTGTCATCCCGTAATCTGTATGCATGAATATGGTTGTGTAAGATGATAGTTTCTGACTGTACCAAGTGACATTAAAGGTTTCATCTTCAACCCATTCATCAATTAGACAACCTAAGTCGATATCACATAATACATCCGGTTGAGGAATTATATCCGCCTTCTCATAAGCTTTCACACTACTTGCATTTAGATTCAATATCGATACAGATAAAGAAAACGAGAAAACTAGTAGCCAAATTTTCTTAGTCATAATTGACCGTCCTTTCAAATACCAATGAAAAAAATTAAATCCACATTATAAGTTTTATTTTCACCATTACCCCCGTTTTGTATTATCTAAATATGTAAGCAATACTAACTTAAGAATAGTTCCAATTGAAGACTTAAGTCAAGTGTTTGTGAGTAGATTAAGTATACAAATAAAGCGCTTTCATACTATGAGTGTAGTCAAATGACTAATTGCTGAATTTTTCACAAACAAATCTTTAAAAAAGGCCTCCACTTAAGGAGGCCATTATGCTATTCAGTTGGTTTACTGCGACCCCGGTGATTAGCGTTGTGCTAATCTTCCAAGACGGAAAGTCGGGTTAGCATTTTCCCATTTCTTCAGTATGGTAATTAACCTGGCTTTCATTTCATCGTTTCCATGCAAGATCAACTTAAGATTGGTATTTGCACCACCGCGCCACTCACCTTCTATTTTACTTTCAGCTTTGCCTGATCTAAAGAATGCAACCAATCCGAAGATAAAAGCGAAGGCTACGAAAAAGAGACCGCTTGATATTGAAGTGTTTGTGTCCATGATCTACTTCCTTGAGATATGAACGGCCAATGATCCGTTGGTTAAATCAACATCAATTGGTCGATCAACCTCTACGATCTTTTCAATCGTAATCGTAGTAAACTCAATGAGCTTGATAGTATTCCATTTTGGATAATTCCCACAGAATAAGGTTGATCCATCGTCAATCTGGATTTCAGCCCATTCATAACTGGTCTACTTCGACTTTTAATTAGGCAATTGATACTTGGTGAAGTTGATAGGCGCGTTGATAACGAAATCTTTTTTAGCGAGGTCATCACTCACACTGACATACCAATAAAGTCTCCAGGTCTGGCCGACATCCCAGACATAATCGTAGGTTTTAGAACTATCCGTTGAGATGAGGTCTCTAAAGCTAATATCGATTTTTTCACCAGAGCTAAACTCGATATTACGAGCGACTACTTCAGGATGCATGATTTCAGGCATTTGAAGTATTGATTCACCAAAAGCATCCGTCCCAATATTTTTAATGGTTAGGTCCATGACGATGTATTTCTGCCCACTGATATCCGCTAAGCCGGGTAGTTTATCGACTATGGTCAACGCATTAAACGTCAACTGGACTTTCCATGTCTTCCCATTATCATAAAGATAAGATGTCTTATAGGAAAAACCAGATACTAGTTCATTGGCAGCTACAACCGTATATTTATAAGTCAAGGAAGTTTCGTTCCCTGCCCCATCTTTGATTTTGAATAATACTTCGTGATCTCCAAGGACACTTGAATCGACCTTCAACGCTTCAAGTTTAGAAACAAAACTCTCCCCAGAATCATCTGTAACCGTTAAGAATTGAGATAATTTTAGTGTTCCACCTTTTGGAACTTTTGGGATAGAATTCTGAGTGATTACAGGTGGGGCATCACTTACCACTGAATATTTGAAAGTAATGGAAGGTTTGTTTCCACTGGAATCTGTGATTTCACAGGGGATCTCAAAATCACCTGCAGTGCTTGTATTTGCGATAAGCGTAGAAAACTGACTGCTTAGATCTTCACCAGAATTATCTGTTACACTCAAATAATCAGATAGAACCAACTCGGTTCCCATCCTAACTGAAGGAATCGAATTTTGAGTGATAACGGGTAAAGTCGTATCGACTACTGTATATTCAATCTTTACCTCACCAGTTTCACCCTTCTTAATTACGATGACTGTAATTTCATAAGATCCCGGAATCTTAGTCTCTAGGGTTCCTTTTATTTCCGAACTATCTACACTAGGATCAATAGATACGATATCATCAAATGTGAAACTAGATCCAGCTTCAAACTTAATGGTTTTTGTAGTAACAAGCGCTTTCTTAGTACACCCATTCAAACCCAATAGACTCAATAAAACCACCAATACTACAATCTTTTTCTTCATGTTTTTTCCTCCAATAACGGCAGTTTAAGTATAACCCACCGTCATAACTAAATCTATATCGATGGGAATTTTTTAATTAATATTCATGTACGCTTCAACCCAAAATCACCTTAACATAAAAAAGAGTCTCATTTTTGAGACTCTCAAATAATTCTTCAGGTAATACTTCTATCTAATTTCAACAGCGCCCATAACGGCTGTATATTGAACTAGAACGGTGAATGGTGCAGTTGGATCACCTGGATTGGTGTTCTCATAACCACCCATCACTGGAGTCCCACTAACGATGATACGAACATTTCTAGGTAAGGTCAATTCGACCGCACCCATGACCGCTGTACATTCTACGGTGACATCTTTGGTTAGCTTCACTTCAGAAAGATCCAGTTCAGCTCCACCCATAACGGCAGTAACACTACAACCCTTAAAGTCATCTGAAACTACTTTCTCATCTAAGCCTCCCATAAAGGCTGAGAATTCTTTCCCGTTAGAACGAGATGTTTTAATAAAATCATGGGAGTGGCGATTGATTTTACTCCAACCGCTAAAGAAGATGAGTTGAATGCCTAATAAAACAATGAATACCGCAAATAGATGAAGTTCCTTGCCTTGAAACCATTCTACCCCTAGATTCTTAGCGAGATAGAATCCCCCTATGATGATCAAGAAACTACTGATGATTCTAAAGG
>CAZXTB010000122.1:0-5046 GCA_964643535.1 uncultured Erysipelotrichaceae bacterium
ATGCCTTATTACGCATTCTGGCCTCAGCTGAATCTGTGTCTGAACATCCACTTGCTTTGGCCATATTAGATGCGGCTAAGGAAAAGGATCTTAAACTGAGTGCTCCACATGATTTCCTTGCGGTGAGTGGAAAAGGTCTAAGTGCGAAAGTCGATGGGTCAATCGTCTTGATTGGCAATGAAGCATGGATGAACGAAAACAATATTAAACTTCCTGATCTACCTCAAATGACAACACTATCGGATCAGGGTAAGACAGTCTTATTGGCCTGTGTCGATGGGAAACTAGAAGGTCTCTTAGCGATCGCTGATCAAATAAAACCTGAATCGATAGAAGCGGTTAGAAAACTTAAAAAACTAGGACTAAAAGTCGCCATGATTACAGGTGATAATCGCCGTACAGCCAATGCGATCGCAGCTCAAGTAGGAATCGATCTCGTTATGTCTGAAGTCTTGCCTCAAGATAAAGGGGCAGAAGTCGATCGCCTAAAAAAAGAAGGTTATAAAGTTGCGATGGTAGGGGATGGGATCAACGATGCGGTTGCTTTAACCAAGGCAGATACAGGCATCGCGATTGGTTCTGGAACGGATGTCGCGATAGAATCAGCGGATGTCGTGCTTATGAGATCTGATCTTAATGATGTGGTCAAGGCCATCGCTTTATCCAAGGCTACCATGACCAACATCAAACAGAATCTCTTCTGGGCTTTCATCTACAACATCATCGGGATTCCTTTTGCGGCTGGTTTGATCTATCTCTTTAAAGGACCTTTATTGAACCCAGTCTTCGCAGGGGCAGCCATGGCTTTGAGTTCTGTCAGTGTCGTATCTAACGCATTACGTTTACGTTTCTTTAAGGAGGCTTAATATGGAACACGATCATTGTGAGATGACTAAACATACCCATCGAGATAATCAAGAGATCATTGATCTAACCAATCGACTCAATCGATTGGAAGGACAGGTTAGAGGGATTAAGTCGATGGTAGAATCTGAAGCCTACTGTGATGACATCTTGATTCAAGTTGCGGCTGTTAAAAGCGCACTGGATGCCTTTGCGAGCCAATTGTTTGCCCAACACATTAAGACCTGTGTCGTAAGAGATATCCAAGCAGGTAAGTCTGAAATCATCGATGAACTGATGATTACCGTAAAGCGTTTAACGAGATGATTGAACGTAAGATCTCCGTTGAAGGGATGACCTGTAGTTCTTGTGAACAAAAGGTCTCTTCAGCCTTTAAACGTTTACCTGGAGTTAAAACAGTATCCGCTTCTTATCAAACTGGTTTCGTCTATCTTCAAGGTAAGAGTCTTCCTAGTGATGAGAAACTCGAAGAAGCCATCTCAGCTTTGGGTTATCACGTGGTTAAACCCACTTTCCCATGGAAGTTTGTGGCCCTTATAAGCGTAGGTCTCCTCATTTATTTTGGAGTATCTATGATGTATGGAAAGCTTCTATTTGACCCTACCCAACAGACCTTTAGTTTTGGATTGGTCGTTGCGTATGGACTGGTGAGTTCGCTTCATTGTATAGGAATGTGTGGATCGATTGCGATGGGGTCAGTCCTTCAAAGAAAAGGCATCAAACCGATGTCTGGGATGTGGTCTTATCAAATCGGTAGACTGATCTCTTATACGATGAGTGGTTTGATCTTAGGAGCTCTTGGAGAAGTCTTTACGATATCTACCACGGTTAAGAATGTCTTACTCTTGATTGCGGGGTTATGGATGTTGGCACTGGCTTTACAAATGTCAGGCATCTTACGCATTAAACTTCCTAGTTTAACCTTCAAGACAAAGAATAAACCTTATGGATCCTTTATCGTAGGACTACTCAATGCGCTTATGCCTTGTGGAAGCTTACAGACGATGCAGATCATCGCTTTGACCACCACCAATATGTGGATGGGTGGAGCTGTCATGTTGATCTTTGGATTGATGACAGCACCTTCTTTGTGGATGATGCAATGGTTTGCTTCTCGTTTATCTTCGATAAAAGGCAATACAGTTAAGATGGTCTCTGCTTTGATCGTTGCGATCATGGGCTTTCAGATCGTTCTACAATCCCCAATTGTTTATACCCCAGTCATGGCCTTGATCAGTCAAACGACCACCAGTAGTTATGCGCCTGTTGTCGATGGAATCCAAGTCCTTCATCTCAAGATCGTTGATGGTCAATATGAACTCAACGCCAATACTGTTAAAGTAAATCAAGAAGTGATGATCATCTTTGATGGGTATGAGAATTCTATGGGTTGTGCCAACCCACTCATCCTAACTTGGGACAATGTCAAAATCGATATCAGAAAAAATCCTGAACCTTATCTTTTTACCCCAACAGAAATAGGACGATTAGAGATCCATTGTTGGATGAATATGGTTCGAATTTATATCAATGTAAAAAACTAAAGCGCTGAATTCAGCGCTTTTTTATAAAGAGTCTTAAGGTTGTTTTTAATGCCTCAGGTTTTGTTTTGGTAAAGTCAGAAAGATAGATTTCTTTATGAGCTTTGAATCTTCTTTCATAGCCTTGTTCATTTAGATAAGCATCCATCTTAGCGAAGCTTTCAGGTTCATCATCAAAGGATCCTGTATGAAGCATTTGTAGACAAGGCCCATCTTCGATCTTCTCAAACATGACTTGATCCCATAAAAGCTCTTCTTTTTTGATCTTCGCTCTAAGGTCTCTAAGATGATCTAAATGGATAAAAGAAGGTTGCCGTATCATCAAGGTATACACGAAGTCCTTCTTATCCCATGAACCTCTCAACTTAGCTTCTTCTGAGATATCCCAGAATCCTTCTAAAGGATAGACTGAGTAATCTTCATAGCCTTCGATAAGAAGGCCTTTTCTAGGAGCGAACTTTAACCCATAAGAGATTGAAAACAAGCTCTCAACGGCTTTCTGGAAGCCTTCTGAAGCAGGAGCTCCTGAACCTTTGATCGTTAAGTAAGTGTAAGTAGGGATCGTGATCAGCGTTGGGATACTTTTAGGAATATAGGTCGTCTTCTCATCTTTTCTCCAATCGGTCTTCATTTTATCTTTAGGTCCTGTTTTTGTTTATCTGTTAATTTATGTTTGTCTTGTCCCTTAAACTGTAGGATCAAACCATCACTTTCATCATATCTTGGGATCAAATGAAAATGAACATGAGCTACACTTTGACCAGCTGCCTCATGAGCGTTGGATAAGAAGTTATAGCCATTGGGATGAAGCAATGGACCATAGTGCTTGATCAATAGTCTAGAGACCCCGTGCATTCGTGCTACCAAAGCACTGGAACACTTGGTGAAGTCATCGTAATGTTTCTTGGGGATGATTAGTGTATGACCTTTAGTAACAGGTGAGATGTCTAAAAAGGCCATTACGTAGGCATCTTCATAAACGATTGAAGCTGGTATTTCATGATTTGCGATCTTACAAAAGAGACACATAGTGGGTTACCTCAAACTCATCATAGCATAAAAAAACCGCGATTTCTCGCGGTTTATTGAACGATGTAGTCTGGATAATTGGTCTTGATCATATCGTAAACGGTACGATCATAGATCTTGAATTCATTGGATTCATAATAGCCCATCAAGGCCATTTCGATGAAGATCGCATTCTTGGTGAAAGTTGTAATGACTTCTTCTTTCATCGCATTGCCATCAGCCACAGAGACCTGTACGATGTAGTACAGAGAATTGTTGGTATCTTCGATGACGTCCGATAAGGTAGGAAGGGTTACCCCTTTTAAGAAGGTAAGGACCAAATCAGGTAAATCAGAACCCGTATAATAAATGGCTAGATCGCTGGAGTATTGCTTGTTTCCATACTTGGTAGCTACTGTAGCGAAGGAATCACCCGCTTTGATGGCGGCTAAAGCTAAAGTCGCATCTGCTTTCTTCTCGATTTCCATAACTCTTGCCTTAACAGGTTTATAAGTTGAGACGATCGTCGAGAAGGTGGTTTCTAGATACTTACTGACCAAGGAATTGGATTGAGCTTCTACGATGAACTTGTCATTGTAGATGGCAGCTTGATCTTTATAACCAGCATCATCTAAGGCCTTTTGAACATCTGCTTTGTTTGTTTCTAACCAAGCAGCCAATGCAGCATCAGCAGCGGCTGTAATGGCAGCGGTTGTACCAACTTCTTTAGCCAAGATCATTTTCTTGGATAAGGTCAATACGACGACTGCTGGATAAGGTTCAACCTTACCCATGACGTTATAGACATCGCCTTTGGTAATGGTTTTGTTGTCTAAGGTAATCAAGACAGTATCTTTATCGGAAATAGAGGTGGTCTTATCATAACAACCTACCAACATAAACGATGCCAATACAAGAACAATTAATTTTTTCATGGGTTATTCCTCATCCAATCCGAGATACTTTTTGATCGCGGTTTCGAGCTCAGTATTACCATTGAAGTTAACGTGCAATGCTTGAGCATTGGCCCATAAGATCTTCATCGGTAATTTTGCGTTGGCATTCAAGATCGCATAATAGAATTCATCATAGGTCTTCAAGGCAGTCAAATCAGCCGTTTGTCTTAGGATCAAATGATAACCATAACTGGTGGTGATCCAAGCACTGGTTTCGCCTTCATTGAGGGCTAAAGCAGCAGCTAAGAATTCAGCTTGATAAGAGGTGTCTTTATCCATGTAACCCAAGAGACCTTCTTTTTGGTTGGTCTGTGAGTCTTCTGAATATTTCACAACGGCATCCTTGAAACTCATTCCACCGGCTAAGGCATCTTTTACAGCTTGTAAACGAGCAGCTTCATCGGCAGTAGGCTTTTTAGGATCATCCATCGCGATCAAGATGTGACTAACAACACGTGGTTTCTTATCTGTGGTAAACGCAGTCAAGTATTCATCCATGTGTGTATCAAGATACGCAAAGTTCATTTTATCGGTCTTAACAAGCTCGGTGATATAAGCATCGAGTTCATCGATCGAATAATAATCGCTTTGATTCAAATAGTACTTAGCGATGGTGTCATAGGTGTAACCATATTGGGCATATGCTTCTGCCAATTGGGTCCAATACGCAATCGTTT
>CAZXTB010000123.1:0-5026 GCA_964643535.1 uncultured Erysipelotrichaceae bacterium
GGTTTGTGATGTATCCTAGATTTGGAATATTAACCGCTTGATCTCTTAAGGGTTCATCCTTCATCATCGCTACGATCAATTGTTCAGCTCTTTCAGTATGGGTATGGAGTAAGTGGTCAATGGATCCTTTTCCTTGAGCCAACCGTTCGATTTCATTCCACATCGAGTGGCGATCATCTTGAGCTTGATCTAAAGGATACATTTGGATATCATAGGCATCCCATCCGTTCTTTACAGTATTGTGAGTAAAGGGTAAATATTCCAACATATGACAATCTCCACTCACAGGCAATTCTTTAAAGACCGATAAGATCTCTCTTGTATAGGGTTCAAATTCAGGATAGGACGTAAGAAATTTTTCTTTAAACAAAGGCAGTAGTTCTTCACCTGTGACTTTGTCTTTGATGGAGAGATACCAGGTAAAGTGATTGATTCCTGCCGCTAAGATATCGAAGCGTTCATGAGCTTGTCTCACCATTGCGCCATAGTCATCCCAATTTCCATCCCATCTAAATCGATAATCCTTTTGAACCTTAAACTGATATTCCTTTTGAAGTATCTTCGTAGCCATCATGTATCCAAAATCGATCTGATGACAAATACCGACCATTTTAACTTTTGTATAACGAGCCGCTGCGATACATATACGAGGTACAGGATTGGTGAAATTCATAACGAGTGCATTTGGACATAAACGTTCAATATCTCTCAGAATCGGCATGATCAAGGCAACGTTTCTTGCAGTGTGCATCAAAGCACCGGGTCCACCGTTTTCCCCATAATGGCGTATCCCGTATTTTAAAGCAATATCGACATCGCTTTTCCAACACAGCTCACGATCGATGGCTACCGATAAGATAATATAGTCTGCATCGATCAAAGCTAAGGTGCGATCGGTTGTAGACTGAATGATCATTTCAGCATTCCATTCTTTATTCATACGATGAGCAAGCTTTGCAATACTATCTAATCCCTGATCGTTAATATCGACTAAAGTAAGTTGAATTCCTTTTAGATCAGGGTGGCGTATGATGGCTCCTAAATTCACCAATCCAAAGGAAGCGCTACCTGCTCCTATGACTACGATTTTAGGTCTTATCGTATCTCTTTTCATAATACTTTTATTTTATCAAAGTTATCTCAACAAATCAAGAAAGCGTTTTCGTAAATTTCGAAAATCATAATAAAAGGCACCCGAAGGTGCCCTTTAAACTTGTCATTATTCGAAATCTTTGTCTGCGAATCCGTAGTATGTTTTCAAGCCATCTTTTAAGGATTGAGAAGCTGAAGTATAGCGAGTTTCCCAAGTAGCTTGCCAATCAGCCAATTTGGATTTAACCATATCAGGCCAGTTCGCATCGGTACGTAAAGCTCCAGCGATGTCTTTGTTATAAATGTTCTGGAATTCATAAATGATGTTCTTTGAAGCGCCATTGTCATCGAAATTCCAAACGACGGCTTTATCGGAAATAGCCCACATCTGGCCAGCTTTCCAAATCTTCAAGACTTCTTGCCATCCAGGCATCTTTGTCTTATCAGCAAATCTCTGATGGGTCACTGGTTGATACCAGATTTCCATTTGTTTGTCGAATTCAGCACCGGTAACGAGTGGTAATGAATCGTTCATAGCGGATTTTTCATTTTCGCCATCCATGAACATTTGATCAGCTTTTGCCTGCAATGCACTTGTATCGCCAGCGAAGAATGCGCCGAATGTATAAGCCAATTTGATTTGGGCAGTTTCATCTGCGGTGCAAGCTTTGTCGCCGTCATCCATACAATGATTATAGACAGCCATCGGATCCAAAACTAGACCGACAGTATTCTTCTGATAATCGGTAGACGGACGTGGATAGATATCCCAGTCGGTCGATTTACAACCAGCCCAATGGCCAGGAGTAGGATTAGCACAGTCGCCCATCATCCAAGGATCGCCGCCGTTTGTCAACAGTTTGTTTTCCAAGAAGAATTTGTGACTCCACCACCAGTTGGCATCCATGACGCCAGCAGGCATTAAACCTAAGTCATTTTGTGTATAAACAGCATATTGAGACCAAGTAGGAATGAAATCTAACAAAGCTTTAACTTCATCAGAGTTAACATTAACGAATGGTTTTGAACCATCATAGTTCACCCATTGTTGTTCAAACGTGGTTGTTCCAGTTTTGATGAAATTCATTTCAGGATCCATGGCACCCCAGAAATTGGTGTTGTCAGCGGATGAAATGAAATCTGTATATTCTTCAATGGTCCATGTTGGGCTTGGGACATCAATGTTATTTTCTTCAGCTAACGCTTTATTGACGTAAACTCCCCAAGGTTGCAAGAACTGTGGAAGACCAGCTTGGAAGCCATAATAATTCATTGTTTTCATGACCGCTTTGTTGAAGGATTTGTAAAGTGGGTCATTGTCGAACTGAGACAAATCAGCAACGAAACCTCTAGCAACATCGCCGACGAGATCGTTGACTGCATAAACATCAGGATATTTTCCGTGTTCGGCTTTGAAGTTTTCAAGTTCTTGTGTCCAAGAAACTCCGCCGTCATTCGGACCAGCCAATTTAGCATATACGTTAATCTTAACATTTGGATACACAGCATTGAAAGCCTTAGCTACAGCATAAACAGCTGCATTATTCTGGCCTTTCAAATCAGCCGGTGTCAGATCCTTATGGCCTAAGTCTTCGATATAGGTACCGTCGCCTGACCACAACATCATTGTAATCTCACCCGTGATCTTCTTATCCAGTGCTTTATAACTGGAACAGCCGGTCAGAGTAGATCCAATGAACGCCAATGCTACTAATACTAATAGAATTTTCTTCATTGTTTCCTCCTAATGGATTAATTCTAACCCTATCTTAGCAAATTACGAAAACGCTTTCAAGTGTTTTGTTTAATATTTTTATATTGTTGTTCGACAATCGATTCTTCTAAGGTGGATTCTTCGCTCAGATGAGCTAGTCGATAAGGTAAGCGCTATCATCTCTCTTAAGAAGTCAGGATTTAGCATCCATAAATGAAAAACCATCTTTTCATCCATTCTTTCTACTCTTAGCGCTTGAATTTCACCTTTCTTATTTGAAATGATTAGTTCAAAACCATCAATATACATAGGATCATCTGCTTCTATGACCAAAAAGGGCCATTTTGAAGCATCGAAACCGTTTGCGTTGAGATAAAGTACCGCATTTGGGCCTGTAATGTATCGATGACCTCTAAATAGATTTTGATCAGAAATAGCCCCTATTTTAGGATGAATAAGCCGTTCATAGAGTGGTTTTAGCCTAAAAACGATGGGTTTTTCCTTCCTTTCTAGGGTTTTGAAGCCCATCGATTGGATCCACGCATTATGATTCACAAACCAGTCATTAATCGTCCAATAATTGATCCCTGTGACGAAACCTCTTTCACTTTCTGATCCATCGAAATTTAAGTTTCGTAACTCTATAAAGGCACGTAAATTATTTAGGATGACCGACTGTTGAACCCCATCACCTGCAGAGCTCCATAAACCATATTCACTCACCACGATCGGTTTTCTATGGGTCTTATAAGCTGCTTTTAGATAATCGAAGGTTCCTAAATAGGCGTTATCCACATAAGGGTGATCCGTATTGTGCGGTTGTCCATGGAAGACTCCAAAGTATAAGGTAAAGCCCAAAACATCTAATGGATCCATAGAAGGATCACTATACCCTGGTCGATCCGCTGCAGAAGATTGAGTCGTTAAACGTCCATCATCAAAACATTTTCTTAGATCAGAAACCAGTAAACGATTGTAGGCCAATCGATAATCATTCCCATTACACTCATTCTGTGTCGACCATAAAAAGACCGAAGGACGATTTCGTTGGGTAAAGATCATCTCTCTCCACATCTGTTGATCGATACGGCGATTGATCTGAGCTTTGAAGTGCTCATTCTCATGCTGCCACAAAGGTACTTCCATCATCGATGCCATTCCTAATCGATCTAGTACACGATAGGTTAAAGGATGATTAGGATAATGACCCGTACGAGAAAAATTCAAATTCGTTTTCTTAAGTTCTAAACATTCTGAAACAATGTCTTCATGACTTAGGCTTCGTCCTTTATCAAGACTCTCCTCATGACGAGCCATCCCATTTAGAAAAACAGGTTTTCCATTGAGAAGGATAGATCGTTTATTGGTCGATAAGGTTCTAACCCCAAATTCATGATAAAGGGTCTCTTCTGAAGAGGAGGTCTTTAAGACATACAAATGAGGATCCAATAAAGCCCAAGGTTTTAGTTTAGATGTATCCATCATTAATGAAAGTCTTTCGATCGAATTGGCATTCAAATCGATGGTTTTAGACGGTAGTTTAAACAAAGAGGCATCGATGAGATCTTTAGCGTGATCTGCGCCTAGATTTTTAGATGAGATGCTTGTTGAATAGACTTCAAAATTGAGGGTAAGCTTTTGAGAATGATCGGTTTTATTGACGACGACGAGAGTCACTTCAGTTTCTTTTAAATTCTTGGTGATAAGATCGACTCTTCTAATGGACACCAATGGAATCTCTTCGATCCAGAAGTCATGAATGACCCCAGTATAGTTGAAGTAATCTGATCCTGCTTGGGCAGGGATCGTATCGATTCGTGAACCCCAAGGAATATTATGAACGCGTAGTGCTAAAACATTGTCCCCATCAACCAAAGCTTTGGATACATCAAAAGAGAAAGGATTGAAGCTTCCTTCATGGGTTCCAATATGGACATCATTGATAAACAGATCCGCAACACTACTCATCGATAAGGCTTTAAACAGATATATCTTATTGGCTTGTTTTTTTACTCTAATGACTTTTCGATACCATACCCCAGCTTCATAGGTTTCCATACCTTCCCCATGAGAGGCAGCTTTATGACCTATTCTATTCTCAACTCCAGGTAAAACATGATCAAGCAGGTGTTGATCATTAAAATCTCTTAAGGTTATTCCTGGTACTTCTTGTTTAAGTTTATCAATTTCAATAGTTCTTTGATAATTTTTCCAAATTGC
>CAZXTB010000124.1:0-5006 GCA_964643535.1 uncultured Erysipelotrichaceae bacterium
TTTTGATTTAAAAGATCCTGCAGGCTACCCAAGTCACTTGGCCATAGATTTTTATCATCACTATAAAGAAGACATAGCTTTATTGGCTGAGATGGGATTTAAAGCGTTTAGGATGTCGATCGCTTGGGCTCGTATTTATCCTAAAGGGATAGAAGATCAACCCAATGAGGCAGGATTGGCTTTCTACGATCGAGTTTTTGATGAACTCTTACGCTATGGGATAGAACCTGTGGTCACTTTGGATCATTTTGATTGTCCTCTTTATTTGGTTGAAACCTATGGATCCTGGAGAAGTAGAGAAACAGTAGACTGTTTCATTAAATACGCAAGCACTGTTTTTCAACGTTATAAAGGTAAAGTCAAGACGTGGATGACCTTCAATGAGATCAATATCCTTATGCATCTTCCGTTTATGGGAGCCGGTGTTTTCTTCAGTGAAGGCGATATCCCGCTTCATGTCCAATACCAAGCAGCTCATCATCTATTGGTGGCTTCTGCTTCTGTCACTAAGATTGGTCATGAGATCGATCCAAACAATAAGATTGGATGTATGCTTGCGGCAGGTTTGACTTATCCTTACAGCTGTCACCCGGAAGACATCTTAATGGCTCAAGCTGCCAATCGAGGCAATTACTTCTTCATCGATGTTCAAAGTAGAGGAGAGTATCCTCCTTATATCTTGAAACGTTTCGAAAAAGAAGGTTTTAAACTTAAGATCCAAGATGGAGATCTTGAGATCTTAAAGAAATATACCGTGGATTATATTGGCTTTAGTTACTATGGGACAGGGGCAGTCGCTCATGAGCCAACCAAAGAAGGTGAAGCTTCAGGGAATATGATGAAGTCTGTTAAGAATCCTTATGTAAGTGCTTCTCAATGGGGTTGGCAGATCGATCCAGTGGGTTTACGTTATGTCTTAAACGAACTCTATGATCGTTATCAAAAGCCTTTGTTTATTGTAGAGAATGGATTAGGAGCCATAGATAAAGTAGAAGAAGATGGTTCAATCAACGATGATTATCGTATCGATTATCTCAGAGAACACATTAGACAATTAGTGAAAGCAGTCGAAGAAGATGGGGTCGATCTAATGGGTTACTTACCTTGGGGTTGTATCGATTTGGTCGCAGCTTCAACAGGCGAAATGAAGAAACGTTATGGCTTCATCTATGTCCACAAGGAAGATGATGGTTCAGGAGACATGAGTCGATCACGCAAGAAATCCTTTACTTGGTATAAAAAGGTCATTGCCTCTAACGGAAAAGACATCGATTAAAAAGCCGCAAAAGCGGCTTTTAGTTTGGTTTATTTTATACTTGTGAGAAACGTTGGAGTAGATCTTGTATCTGAGCTTCGCTTGGTTTTCCCGAATGATCGATGATACCCGTAGAACTTACCAACCCATCTTTCTTTAAGATGAGATCTTTCATCATATTAATCGCAGATTTACCTCCCATCCACGCATAAGGAAACGCATGGGTCACATAACACATAACTTTCTTTTGATTGAAGGATGAAGTTTTCTCTAAAAAAGCTTTCATGATGGGTGAGACTTGAAACCCTCTAACAGGACTACCTAAAATGATCTCATCATAGACACTAAGATCAGGGATATCCACAAGGGTAATGATTCTAGCGTTTGGGTTCTCATCTGTGGCTTTCAAAGAAATCAAGGTGACATCTTGACCCTCTTTAAGTAGTTTGGTTTGTAGAAGCTGTGCGATATTCAGAGTATGGCCTGTATACGAGTAAACAACGAGTGCGATTTTCATACTTCACCTTTCATGACATGAGGTCAATGATTCACTAGATTCATTATAACGCTCCTTAGGCTATGATGCACTTGTGAATCAATCCATTGACTAAAAACAATATGTTATAATGAGACACGAAAAGAACCTTCTTATTAAGCTTGTGATGAATTAATGTAGTGGTGTTTTAGACACCCATAAAGGATTAAGGGAGATCAATATGAATCAAATACGAACCATTTTCGGATTAAAAAGAGAAGCCATATTATTAGATTCACGTTTATACATCGTTAAAGCAATGGTTGCGATATCTCTGGGATATCTGATTGGGAGAGCTTTACCCATCACACGACTAGATATGGTTTCTGTGCTTTTAGGGGTCATGTATAACCTAGAGGCCATCAATGTGTCTGGATTAAAAGGTGGCATCAATCAATTATTGGCGTCTGCTTTAGGGGCCATTACGACAGGTTTCTTAGTCTATCTTATGGGCTATCAAATCAATGTCTTCGTGATTGCGCTAGGGATCGGTTTTACCTTATACATCGCGCTTAAGATTGATTATCGTATGGTATCTCCTGTAGCGATCTTTACCAGTATTTATATGACACAGTTACTTCAAAATGATGGTTTAGGAAACCCTAGTATTCTGTTGACCTTTAGATTAAGAATCTTAGCTTTAGGACTAGGGGTTGCGATTGCCTTGGCCTGTAACTTCTTATTTTCGATCCTCTATTATCGTAAACTAGGACAACGTCGATTGGAATTCGTTAAGATCCAAGGTTTATTAGGACTAGAAAAGACGAAAGAAATCTTAAGTTCAGATCATCTTCAAACTTTGAATTATCAAGGTGTCTTGGCTTCTGTCTTCAATGATATTGAAATGGTTAAAGCCAATCTAGAAACCATGATGAAAGAAAAGAAGATCCCTTTTAATACCTCAGAGAAACAAAATCTTAAGATCTATTATGAACTTGTCATACAAATCAAGACGCTTATTCATCTTGCCTATGACAGTATCTACGTCAAAGAGAATACACAAGTGGTCTGTGATCCTTCTTGGATCACTGTCCTGGATTCAATCATGACAGGCCTAAAACAACTTGATTTTACGAATCTAAAAAAGGTCCCAAGCTCATCTACAATTGCTTTGGATCCAAATCTTTTTACTCAAGAAAATCGTAGAATCGGTGAGAATCTTAATCTTATGGTGGATCATTATCACCTCATCCTTAAAAACTTAAGTCATCTAAATTAAAACCGCCTAAGCGGTTTTCGTTTTTATGAGGCTTTTTTCTTAGTACTTAGGACCAAGAAGATGAGTAGAAGAGGTACCATAACCACAAAGAAATAATTGCCTATTTCTCCAGGGGCTGTCCCAATGAAGTACACATCGCTTAATGGTTTGAGGACTCTACCGATCACGATTCTCATCGCATATTCGATCCAAATCAGAACCAACATCAATGGGATAAGATTGCGATATCTTAGGGATACCACCACATAAAATAGACCCATCAACAATTGAGATAGACCCCACAAAGAGAAGACAAAGTATATGACATTATCAGGATCAGGATTGCCTGAAAAGGTAATGATCGTGGCGATCGAATTGGCTCCTCCATCCAAGGCAAACACATGAATTAAACTACGAACGAGCGTCATTAAAGTAATGGCGTAAAAAACTACTAAGACGGTTTTACTAAATGTGATCTTATTGTCTGCTTGTCTAGGAAAGAAGAGGTTCATAGAGACTCCTTAAGTTAATCCTATTATAAACTAAGCTTAGCTCCTTATGAAAAGATTGCCCAATAAACGTTGTTTTCATTTATAATAAAATCAATGATGTCTAACATCGATGAAATGGGTACTTATGAACAATCTAGATCTTCTTCCCTCTGAATTTGAATCGCTTAAAGACAATGATGAGACCATCTATTGGGTAGGTAGTCCTAAACTGGTTCCTTTCTTAGCTCAAGGTATTCCTTTTTTAATCTTTGGGCTATTATGGGGAGCCTTCGATTATTTCTTCTTCCTACAGTTTGCGCTTTTTGGGGGATTTGGTGGAGCGGGAACGTTTATTCTTATCTTTATGCTTTTTCATATGTTTCCATTCTATGGAAGCATCATCAATATGATTCGTTTGGTTTTGGTTCATAAGAATACGAAATATGCCTATACCAGTAAACGTTTGATGTATAGATCTGGATTCTTAGGGATCGATGTGAAGGTTGTCGACTATGATAAGATCCAAAACATCGAAGTCAATGTTGGACCTCTAGAAAACATGTATAAAGTAGGAACTGTAAGTGTGTTCTGTGGAGAATATACTCGAGGGAAAAACGGGACACGTTCAATCACCAGTGATTTCAAAGCCATCGAAGATCCATATGGGGTATTCAAAGCCATCAAACAGGTTTCATTGGACATCAAAACAGACATGAATTTCCCTAATCAATTACGTCCAGAAGAGAATCCTGGTTATAACACGAAATATACCCCTAAAGAATAAAACCTTTACTTTATCGAAATAAAGTAAGAAAAACTATGAAAGAAAGAAGTGGTATACTAAATTATATGAAACAAGATAAAACGATTGGGATTCTCTTATTGATTTATACAGGTGTAAGTTTCTTTATATTTACTACCTTTGGGAAAGTTGGGACGCTTTTTATGGTTCCGTCGATTTCGACACAAGCCTATCTTGATCAATGGCCTTCCTTTACAATAGGGAACCTTATCATTCAGCAACCTTCCTCATCGATCATCATCTTGATTCTGTCGATACTGACCATCGCTTTAGGCATTCATTACTTTACCAGTAAGAAGAGCCGTTTTGCGTTTTGGTTGGGAATCAACTTTATCTTTTGGGGATTAGGAGCCTTCTTAGCGGGCCTTAGTTATCAAGCTTTCGGTTATTACCTTAAGTGTACTGGTTTAACCCAATGTCTTTTTACCGATTGGGTAGAATTGCTTTATATGACCGTTACGGTTATTTCAATCAATGCGATCTTAATGGCGTATGCTTCGTTGATGAAAAGCTATAAACTGGCTCTTCTACTAAAGAAGATTGCTTTGATCAGTGTGGCGACCTATACGATATTCCAAGGTATTGGGATGTTGATTCCTGTTCAGTTTATGTTGTCTTATGAAGGGATGTTGTTGTTTCTTAGTCCTAACTTGATCATATTTATTGTCCTTAGTATTCAGAATAGAAAAGAAGCTCTACATAAACAGATGTTGATTTTATGGATC
>CAZXTB010000125.1:0-4968 GCA_964643535.1 uncultured Erysipelotrichaceae bacterium
TTTCCACCAGAAAGACCTTTCCCTATATAGTCGTTACAATCTCCTTCTAACTCTAAAGACATACCTTTAGGAATAAAAGCCCCAAAGCTTTGTCCGGCTGAACCGACGAAAGTAAGATGGATCGTATCTTCAGCCAAGCCTTTTTCCCCATAGCGTTTACTGATCTCAGAACCGATGATGGTCCCTACGACTCGATGGGTATTGTTGATCTTGAGTTTAGCGCGAATTGGTTTTTGATTTTCTAAAGCAGGTTTACACATTCTAAGCAGTTTCTTCATATCTAGACTTTCATCCAACTTATGATCTTGATCGATCTGATGAACTCTTCCAATATGAGATCCCGCATAAGGTTGATAAAGAATACTGGAAAGATCTACTTTAGAAGCTTTCCAATGTTTGATGTTTTCTTTTGATTTTAAACGATCGGTTCTCCCCACCATTTCTTGGATCGTTCTAAAGCCAAGTTTAGCCATGATCTCACGCATTTCAGAAGCGATAAAGCGCATGAAATTTTCTACGTGTTCAGGTTTTCCTTTAAAGTTTTTGCGTAAGTTTTCATCTTGAGTCGCTACCCCAACAGGACAGGTATTTAAGTTACATACCCGCATCATCACACAACCTAAGGCAATTAAAGGGGTCGTGGCGAAGCCAAACTCTTCAGCGCCTAGTAGTGCCGCAATGACCACATCTCTGCCCGTTAATAGCTTCCCATCGGTTTCTAAAACGACTCGATCTCTCAATCGATTTAAAACGAGGGTCTGCTGGGTCTCCGCTAGACCTAATTCCCAAGGTAGACCCGTATTATAGATACTGGTTCGTGGTGAAGCGCCTGTGCCCCCATCATAACCACTGATCAAGATCACGTCGGCTTTTCCTTTGGCGACCCCAGCTGCGATGGTGCCTACCCCAACTTCAGAGACCAGTTTCACATTGATTCTCGCATCACGATTCGCATTCTTTAAGTCATGGATCAATTGAGCCAAGTCTTCAATCGAATAAATATCGTGATGAGGTGGAGGGGATATAAGTTCGACCCCAGGAATTGAATGTCTTACTTTAGCGATCGAAGGATAGACCTTACGCGCAGGGAGTTGTCCCCCTTCTCCAGGTTTAGCTCCTTGAGCCATTTTGATTTGGATTTCTTTCGCATTCACCAGGTAATGACTGGTGACCCCAAATCTTCCTGAAGCGACTTGTTTAATGGCACTGTTTTTACTGTCTCCGTTTTCTAAAGGACTAAAACGAACACTGTCTTCTCCACCTTCTCCAGTGTTGCTTTTGCCGCCTAAACGATTCATCGCGATGGCGAGGGTCTCATGAGCTTCCTTACTTAAAGAACCATAAGACATGGCGCCTGTTTTAAATTTCTTGACGATAGAGTCTACTGCTTCGACTTCTTCGATGGGGATCGCATCGCTCCCACTGAAATTGAAATCCAAAAGTTGTCTTAAGGTAAAGATCTGTTCATTGTTTATCTTAGAACTGAATTCTTTGAATAAACCATAGTTGTTTTCTCGACACGCTCTTTGAAGCAGATAGATGGTTTGAGGGTTATACATGTGAAGTTCGCCTTCATCTTTGAGTTGATAAAGACCTCCGACTTCTAATGTTTCTGTATTGGGGTTATTTTCTTGATAGGCAGAGTCATGACGCATCTGGTTTTCTTTGGCGATTTCTTCTAAACCTATCCCTTCTAGTCGAGATGCCGTAAAGGTAAAATACTTCTCGATGACTTCACTGTTGAGTCCAACAGCCTCAAAGATCTGAGAGCCATGGTACGAACGTATGGTAGAGACGCCCATCTTAGAGATGACCTTCATGATGCCTTTTAAAGTTGCCTTGATGTAGTGTTCTTGAGCTTGTTTGAAATCTTGACCTTCAAGTAAGCCTTTCGCCGATAGGTCTTTTAAACTTTCATAAGCGATGTAAGGATTGATGGCGGTGATCCCATAGCCAATCAGGGCACAGAAATGATGGACATCACGAGGTTCACCAGATTCTAATACGATCCCTATACTGGTTCTGATTTCCTTTTTTATCAAATGATGATGAAGTCCTGAAGAAGCCAATAATGCTGGGATCGCTGCGTGTTTTTTATCGACGCCTCGATCACTTAAAACGATCAGATTAGCCCCTTCTTTAATGGCCTGATCTGCTTCACTAAATATCCTATTTAAGGCCTTTTCTAAAGCTTGTGAGCCTTCTTTTATCTCATAAAGCATAGATATCGTCACTGCTTTAAATTGTTCATTATCGAGCTCTTTAATGGTCAAGAGCTGATCGTTGGTTAATAGAGGATGATCTAAAGAAAGCGAGGTGGTAAAAGAGGCATCAGGATCCATAAGACTACCTGAATTGCCCATTAAAACACTACTAGAGGTAATAATTTCTTCTCTTATCCCATCGATGGGAGGATTGGTGAATTGAGCGAAGAGATGTTTAAAATACAGATAAAGCATCTGAGGTTTTTCAGAAAGCACCGCTAAAGGAGAATCAGTCCCCATAGAACCTACAGGATCTACCCCATTGAGAACCAAAGGAACCATCGTGGTCATGAGATCCTCATAGGTATAGCCAAAAGCTTTCTGTTGCTGAAGAAGATCTTTTCTAATGCTTAGATCTAATGGTTTATTGTGACTTAGATTAGAAAGCTTTACGATGTGTTTAGAGATCCATTGTGAATAAGGATGCTGTGAAGCGACTTTTGTTTTGATTTCTTCATCAGAAATGATGCGTTGAGAGGCTGTATCGATGAGCAGCATCTTACCTGGTTCTAGTCTTCCTTTAAACTTGATGTTTTTAGGATCTAAATCAAGAACTCCGACTTCAGACGCCATAATGACTCGATCATCATGAGTCACCACATAGCGTGAGGGTCTTAATCCATTACGATCTAAAACGCCTCCTATCATGACCCCATCAGAGAATCCTATGGCTGCAGGACCATCCCAAGGTTCCATGATGAAATTACTGAATTCATAGAAATCTCGTTTGGCTTGAGATAAGGTCGTATTCTTCTCATAAGGCTCAGGAATCATCATCATGATGGCTTCAGGAAGAGATCGACCTGTTAAACATAAGAACTCTAAACTGTTGTCAAACATCGCAGAATCGCTTCCAGACTCATCGATGATGGGGAATACTTTAGAGATGTCTTTGAATAAGGGAGATTCAATACGCTTTTGTCTGGCTTTCATCCAATTGACATTGCCTCGTATCGTATTGATTTCCCCATTATGAACGATGTATCGATTGGGATGCGCTCTTTCCCAAGAAGGGAAAGTATTCGTAGAGAAACGAGAATGGATCATGCCTAAGGCAGAAACAAAATCTAAATCAGAGAGATCTAAATAGAAGTCTCTTAACTGATGAGAGGTCAACATGCCTTTATAAACGACTGTCTTTGAGGATAAACTGGAGATATAAAAAGTCCCGCCTTTATCTTCCCCTAAAGGACCAATGATTTTTTCAGCTTGTTTACGAATCGTATACAGGGTCCTTTCAAAATCAAGGGCTTCTAAAGAAGACTCTTTTTCGATAAAGACCTGGATAAAGCGAGGCATTGCGGCTTTTGCGGTATCTCCTGGAACACTTTTATCGATGGGGACTTCTCTCCATCCTAAGATCTTTTGACCTTCCTCAACTACGATCTTTTCAAAAAGATCGATTTGAGTCTTTCTAAACTCATCATATTTATGGGCAAAGATCATCCCTACCCCATAGTATCCTTCTAGCGGCAAATCAAACCCTAATACTTGACACTCTCTTTTATAGAATTCATGAGGGATCTGAACCAAGATCCCCGCTCCATCCCCGGTCTTCTCATCGGCACCTTGAGCGCCACGATGACTTAGATTTTCTAAAACACTTAAGGCATCATCGACGATCTCATGGGATTTTAGACCTTTGATGTTGACAACAAAACCCATCCCACAGGCATCATGTTCATAGATGGGGTTGTATAAACCTTGTTTAACTGGAATATTGGTTTGGCTCATCGGTGTTTCCTCATTCTTTGGGTTCATTTTAGAGATTCTAACACATTAAGCAGTAACTCTGAAAATCTTTCAAGAAATTATGTAATTTCTTTCTTTAATAATCATAGCACATCATTTCAATTAATCCAAAAGCTCTAAGAATTCAAACCGTAAGATTAGGTATTAATTGTGCATAAAAAAGCCATTCTTTCGGGATGGCTTTGAGTATTAAGATTACTTATTCACTATGTTTGATGAATCAAGTGCTAAACTAAACAAATTCAGGAAGGTATCGATTTCTTCTTTTTTATCGCTAGCGTAATGGACATCCACATTGAGTCGATCCCAAGTAGCTTTGATGATGGCGGCTGAAGGTACACCAAGAGCTTCCGGAGTCAATGATGTAATATCGGCTTCCACAACGCTCTTATCGGCTGTAACTGAAGTCACATACTCGATCATTGTGTTGATTCTATCTTTGATTTGTTTGAGTTGAGTTGCACCGAGATCATCTCTCACAAAGACGGCTGCTTGAGGATAATTATCGAAACCTGTCTCAGTTTTCCAAGCGGCTTGTAGATCAGCGACCACACTTAAGGTGATCCCTTGAGCTTTGGCTGCGGCGATCGTTGCGGTCGCAAGAGGCTCAGCCAACAGGCCCAACGCATAGGCTTTACTGACCAACTGCCCTTTCACGTCCGCTACCGCATTGAAAGGTACTTTGGTGAAAGTAAAATCAAGTTGATCAGAGACATGGTTCAACACGAGTTCAGGAACTGCTTTGGATCCAAACATCGCTAGATCCATAGAATCTGTAAAGGGAACGGCTTCATCTTTGAGTATGTAGAGGTTGCCCCAAGTGACGATCGCCAATAACTTATAGTTCGCATCACCGGCTTGGATAAGCTTATAGCCTAAATTGATGGGCGCAATGATCACATCTTTATCGCCTTGAATCAGGCGAATGCAACTGCGGCCGGAATGTTCGGCC
>CAZXTB010000126.1:0-3160 GCA_964643535.1 uncultured Erysipelotrichaceae bacterium
TGGAGCTGTAGATCCTGCTGTCGCATCTGTCGTTAAGGCATTTACGCCAATACTACCAAATAGCGCAACTGCCGCAATTCCTAGTACTGCCACTTTTGGCATTTTCTTTAAAAAGTTTTTGTTCATCACATTGATTTCCTTTCGCTGTGTTGAAACCATTATGACAAAGCTATATTAAAAGTAGATTAAAGGATTGTGTACTATTTTGGGAATCTAAAGGTAAAACGACTTCCTTTATTTAAGGTACTTTCTACACTGATGGATCCATTATGAAGAAGTGCTATCTTTTGAACCATCGCTAGTCCTAAACCCATACTTCCTCGTTCATTGGCCGTTCTAGAATTGGATACTTGATAGAAACGCTTGAAGATTTTTTCTTGTTCAGACTGTGAAATCCCAATCCCATCATCTTCTACGGTAAAGAGAATCTCTTTTTGATTTTGAGAAAGACTTACGTTTATATGTCCGTTTTCTTTCCCATATTGATAGGCATTTTCAATCAGATTACTCATCAGACGATTTAGTAAGACAGGGTCTCCTAGAGCTTTAACTTTTGGTTGAATCTCATGAGTTAAAGTGATATTGGATTGCCATGCTTCTCTTTGTTCATCACAAACCGATTGAGCTAAATCTGATAAATCGATTTGAGTAAACTCAGGTTTTCCGTGATCTTGATCCAGTCTCGCAAAAGCTAAGAGTTGGGTGATAAGATGAGAAATCTTTAAGGCTTGACGATGAATGACACCCAAAGCTTCTTGATGATCTTCTAGAGTCTTAGCGCTACTTTGAGCGAGCTCACTTTGAGCTAAGATGACCGTAATCGGTGTTCTTAACTCGTGAGAGGCATCTGAAGTAAACTGCTTTTCTGCCTCAAAAGAATTCTCCAATCGATTAAACATACGATCAAAGGTACTCGCTAAACGTCCTATCTCATCCTTACTGTTTTCTAAGCCGATTCGTTTAGATAAATCTTTCCCATCACTGATCTCATTGGCTGCTCTCATCAATCGATCAATGGGCTTAAAAGCTTGTCTAGAAATCAAGTAACCTCCAATGGCCGCCAATAGAACTAAAAAAGGTAAGGTCATCAAGGCGATCTGAAAAAGATTCTTCATGAGGTTAGGTGTTGTATCTGATGCAACAACCCCTCTGATCCAGACACTTGTCTTCTCATCTTCATCTTGTAGATCTATTTTTCGATCATACACATAAAAATTCAATCCGTTTATTTTCAAAGTCTGTAGGACATCCGATTTATATTCAACATTGGTATTATCATACTCTAGTGGAAAAAAGCCTTGTAGAGGACTTAAGTCTTCTTTATAGATTACTGTATAGATTCCATTTTGAACGAGGTTCACATTGATGATAAGCTCGTGATCATCTAAGCGAAGCGCCCCACCTATTGAATCCACCACGGCTTCTAATTCATTCTTAACATCCTTTTCAATCACTGAAGAACTAATGAGATACATAAACGCTAAGACTGCGGATACCACCACAATCATCAAGAAGGTATACCAAAGCGTTACTTTTAGTTTTATCGATAAATGTCTCATGAGGATTCCCTCAAGACATAACCACTTCCTCTTACGGTATGAATCAGTTTGATCTCATGGTCATCATCGATCTTCTTTCTTAAGAAACGAATATAGACATCAACGACGTTTGAGTTTATATCCGTATCAAAATTAGAGATCCTACTCTCGATGCTTTCTCGAGAAAGGACAATGCCTTTGTTTCGTATAAGTACTTCTAAGATCGCAAATTCTTTCGCAGACAAAGCTATTTTTCGTTGGTTTCTTATAACCGTTTTGGTTAATACATCTACACTAAGATCTCCACATTCAAAGACATTGGTTTTAATTCCACTGGCTTTACGGGTAATCATACGTAATCGAGCCATGAGTTCATCAAACGCAAACGGCTTAACGAGATAATCATCAGCCCCTAAATCTAAACCACTGACTCGATCATGAATACTATCTCGCGCTGTCAGTAGTAGAACAGGCGTTAAATTATGAGACGCTCTTATCATCGACAATACTTCAAAACCATTCAATTTTGGAATCATCACATCCATCAACACGGCATCATAAACAGCATCGCTTTCAAGATAGGATAGAGCTTGTTCACCATCAAAACAACTGTCACAAAGGTATCCTTCTAGTGTCAGTTTTTTTACGAGTATTTTATTGAGATCTCTCTCATCTTCAACCACAAGCATTCGCATGATTTTCATTACTCCCATTTTAAGACAACAAGATTAAAATTAAATGAAATCTATAAGCTGTCTTTAGTTTAACAATGCCTCTACACATAATCAACTCGAATGAAAGATTAAAAAAATATTTTAAGAGAAATGAGTTTTTGCACGCTATAAGTGTTATTCTATAAACATACTAAATTGATGTACATATATTTGATTTTTTTATGAATATTTTCATATTTATAATACCTTATATGTATATATAGGTAATGTTTAACTAATATTGTGCTAAAATAAACCGTGGTATCACAAGAAATCCACCAGCGGAGTAAAGCAAAATGGAAAACGAATTATTAAAACAGTTTATCAACACCATGCCTGTTGGCTTCGCCAAATTGAAACTCATTTTAGATGATCAAGGTCATCTAATAGACTCAGAGCTGGTTTCCGTTAATCAAATGATTGAAACTATTTTTGAGGTAACTCGTGAACAACTTATTGGGAAAAGTTTAACTCAACTAATCAATTCAAATAATACAAAAGCGGCAACTTGGGCTTTATCTGGACTAAAAAATCTTTCGACGGCTAGAAACAACCCATTTCGCCATCATGATTTAGAATCAAACCGGGAATATAAAATCGTAGTTTCTCACGCTGAAGAAGATTTTTCAAACGTATTAATCATCGATATTACAGATGAAATCCTCCGTGAGAGAGAAAGCCAAAAACGTGCTGAGTCCATGGCAAACTTCTACTCTTTCTTCAATACGATCAATGATATGTTGTTTATTCTTGATAATCAAGGCAACATCATTCACGCCAATAGAACTGTCTTTGATCGTTTAGGATATACAGAAGAAGAGTTATATGGGAATACTGTTCTTAAGGTTCATCCTGAAAATCGCAGAGATGAAGCAATGGTCAATGTCATGGAAATGCTTCAAGGCAAGC